>JBCDGX010000005.1:0-27667 GCA_038750805.1 Myxococcota bacterium | reverse complement strand
TGTGGCCGGTCAAGTTCGCCATGTTCGTCGGCGTGACCGCGATCACCGTGCAGGGCGTGGTCGAGGCCGTCCGCTCCGTGATTCTGATCATCGACCCCTCGGCCGACGTCGGCCGCCGGGACTACACGCAAGGGTCCGCCTTATGAGCCCCGAGATCCTGACCCTCGGCATGTTCGGCATGCTGCTTTCGGCCATCCTGCTGGGCGTGTCGCTGACCTTCGCGCTGGGCGGCACGGCGGTCGTGTTCGGCCTGCTGGTCTTCGGCATGAACTCCCGGGCGTTCTTGGCCTTCTGGAAGTACGAGTCGTAGATGGACGGCGCGTAGGTCGTCGACCAGTGAATGCCGAAGGCCTCCATGGCCTGCTCGACACTGATGCCAAGGACCTCAGCGGTCGTCCCGATCATCTTGACCGCATCGCCGTCCGGCACGTCCTCGCCCGACTCGAACTCGCGCTCGGCGTCGTGGCCGGTCTTGGTCAGGATCTCTTCCCACTTCTCGTCGCCGAAGTTGTCGCGAACGACCTCCTCGAGGCATCGGACGATCGTACCCTTCATGTCGTGCTCACCTTCCGCCTCGGCGGATGGAAGGGTGCCGAGGCCGGGAGACCAGAACGTCGACGCAATGGCGAAAATGAAGCCCCGTCACGGGGATTCGAGGGACCGGCTCAGCCCGCGTAGCCGAGCACGAGGCCGCGCGCGAGCAGGTACCAGCCGTCCACGAGCACGAAGAGAAGCAGCTTGAAAGGCAGGCTGACCGTGGTCGGCGAGAGCATGTGCATGCCGAGCGCCAGGAGCACGTTCGCCACGACCATGTCGATGACCAGAAAGGGCAAGAAGACCAAAAACCCGATCTGGAAAGCCTCTTTCAGCTCGCTGATGAGGAACGCAGGAAGCACGACCAGAAAGTCATCTACCGCGACGGCGTCACGGTCGCCGGCGTCGCGCGAGCGCCGGGCGAGATCGAGAAAGAGCGACTGCTCACGCTCCCCGGCGTGCCGGGCGAGGAACTCACGAAGCGGCTCCTTCCCGGCGGTGACGGCCTCGCGGAGCGCCGCGATCTCGTCGGGCCCGGCCTGGCCCGCCGGGTCGACGCTGGCGAGCCCGGGCCCCGCGGCTTCGGCGACGGCCTCGCCGACGGGGGTCATCACGTAGAGCGTGAGGATGAGCGAGAGCCCGGTGATCACCGTGCCCGAGGGGACCTGACCGGTGCCGAGAGCGTTCCGGAGGATCGAGAGCACCACGCTGATCTTCACGAAGCTCGTGGCCGTCACGAAGGCGAAGGGCAGGAGCGAGAGCCCGGCGAGGAGGAGGAGCGCCAGGAGCGGCCGCTCCGCGAGGGACGCCTCGGCGGCCGGCTGCGCCACCGCTGACGTCGGGTAGGCCAGGCAGAGGCCCACGAACATGCGCGCGAGGAGCCGCATCGATGCGAGGATCGGGCCGCGGCTCCCGCCGCGTCAACGCGCGGCGAAGGCCCCGGCTGGAAACCCGCGCCCGCCCGTGCCGTACTGCGGCCCGGTGACTCGCGGAGCTGCAGCCCTCGCCCTCACGCTGGCGCTCGTGACGACGGCCCGGGCCGAAGGGCTCACGGCGCCGCGCGTGGAGGCCCCCCGGGCGCCCCGGAACGCCTTCGGCGCGCGCCTCGACAACGACGTCTTCGGCGACTCGGACCGCTACTTCACGAACCTCTTCGCGCTGAGCTACGGCCGGCACCTCGCCAGCCTGACGCCGCGGCGCTGGGGGCCGAGCACGCTCTGGCTCGATCTCCGCGCGGTTCAGTCGATCTTCACGCCCCGCTACCTCCGGCTCGCGCAGCCGACCTGGGGCGAGCGGCCCTACGCCGGCTGGCTCCGCGGAGGCGCCGGGGTCGTCCTGCAGGGACCCCGGGACACCTTCGGCGCGTTCTTCAGCCTCGGCGTCGTCGGCCCCGGCGCGCTCGGCAAGCAGACCCAGCGCGCGGTCCACACCATCCTCGGCATCTACCAGCCGGAGGGTTGGGACACGCAGCTCCCCACGCGGCTGAGCATCCAGCTCGGCGCGGAGCGGGCGCACGTGCGGGGCCTCCCTTTCGGCGACGGGGGACGCGCGGGGATCGGGGTCTTCGGAGCGGGCGAGCTCGGCACGATCCAGCGCGAGCTCGCCCTCGGCGTCGGCAGCTTCGTGAGCTGGCGCCTCCAGGACGCGGAGAGCGTGGCGGTCTATTCGCCGCGGCTCGGCGCGGCCTTCCACGGCGCGCAGCCGAAGGTCGGCCTCGGGTTCGCCGGGGCCTTCGTCCAGCGCTTCATGCTCTACGATCACCTCCTCGAGACCCGCCCCGCCGCCGTCGGCCACGACGTCGAGATCGAGCGCGTGCTCTACGAGCTCCGCCTCGTCGCCGTGCTCCGCCGGGACCCGGTCCGCATCCGCTACGCGCAGGTGGTCCAATCGCGGGCCTTCGAGGTGCAGCGGCGGGCGCACATCTGGGGCATCGCCGAGGTGGCGCTGGCCTTCTGAGCAGGGCGAAGGGGGAGCGCGCCGTCCCCGGATGCGAACCCTCAAGGGACGCGACGGATCGCCGTTGCTACCCGCGGTGGACGATGCGCAGCCGAGTCGGACGGGGACCTCGTCGGGCGTCTTCATGCGCCTCCTTCGAGGAGGACGCGACGCTGCGCGCTCCCTCGCCAGCGAGCCCCCGCGAGCGCTTCGCCGCTTTTTTGACCGGGGATCTTCGCCCGCGGAAGGTCTCGGCATGCCTTCCGAAGAACGCGCCGAGCTCCGAGGTCGCACCCTCGATGGACGCTGGGCCCTCGGCGCCTGCATCGGCGTGGGAGGCACGGGCGTGGTCTTCGAGGCGACGCGACTGAGCGACGGTCATCCCTGCGTCGTCAAGACCCTCCGGCCCGTCTACGCCTACAACCGGGACCTCTGCCGGCGCCTTCGTCGCGAGGGCGAGGTCGCCCGGGTCGTGAGCCACCCGGCCATCGTGCCCGCCATCGGCGAGGGGCTCCTCGACGACGGCTCCCCCTACGTGGTGCTCGAGCGCATCCACGGCGAGGGCCTCCATCGCCTGCTCCGCCGCGTCGACCTGCTCCCCGAGGACGAGGTCGCCGCCATCGCGCTCCGGGTGCTCGACGTGCTCCAGCACGCCCACGCCCACGGCTACGTGCACCGCGACGTGAAGCCCGAGCACGTGGTGCTCGAGGCGCTCCCGGACGGGACGCTCGGCTTCCACCTTCTCGACTTCGGCGTATGCGCCGCCGAGAGCGCCCCCCACGACGAGCGCGAGCGCGAGCGCGGCCGGGTCTTCGGCACGCCGAGCTACGTCTCGCCGGAGCAGGCCAGCGGCAACCCCGACGTGGACGGCCGCGCGGACCTCTTCGGACTCGGCATCGTGCTCTTCGAGGCGCTTACCGGTCGCCTGCCCTTCAGCGGCGCCAACGTGACGATGCTGCTGAAGCGGATCATCCGCGAGGAAGCGCCGCGGCTCTCGAGCCTCTCGGCCGTGAGCCCGGCCATGGAGGCCGTGGTCGCCCGGCTCCTCGCGAGGAAGCGCGAGGGCCGCTACGCGAACGCCCGCGCCGCGATGCGTGCGCTCCGCGCCTGCTGTCCGGACCGCGCCGCCGCCGAGGCGCGCCTCGCCTCGCGCCTCGAAGGCGCCGAGGGCCGCTTCGACACGATGCCCACGCGCATCGAGCAGACCGCCGCCTGAGGCGCTGACCCTCTGGCGCGGTCTTCGAGCCGCGGGTACGCGATCGCCCCCTAAACGCACGGTCGGCGCGGGGGTACGGGTTTATCCTCATCCCATGCGCGTCTGCGTCGTCCGCCACAGCACCGCCGTCGACCCCTACGAGGCGTCGAGCGACGAGACGCGCTGGCTGACGGCCGCCGGCCGCGAACGCGCGCGGCAGGTCGCGGCGCTGCTCGGGGAGCGGCTCCAGCCCACGCACGTCTTCACGAGCCCCCTCGTGCGCGCCGTGCAGACGTCCGAGATCCTCGCCACGGCCCTCGGCCACGCGGGCCACGTGCAGGCCGCCCCGGCGCTCGGCCCGGAGGGCGGGACCACGGCGCAGGCCCTCGGCGTGCTCGACGACCTGCCGAGGAACGCGCGGGTCCTGCTGGTGAGTCACGAGCCCCGGGTCCGCATCCTGGCGGGCCAGCTGACGGGCCTCGACCGCATCCCGAGCTTCCGCACCGGCGCCGTCTGCGCCGTCGACTGGCGGGATCCCGAGGGCCGCTTCGCCTTCTGGATCGACCCGACCTCCCTGAAGGTCGTGGAGACCCTCGACGACGTCTTCGGGTGAAGGACCCCAGGCCCCGAGGCCACGTGAGGCGTGGCGCGAGCCGGGGGCATTCCGGTCGTGCTACGAGATCCCCACCGGCCGCCGAGGGCGGCGGGCGAGAACCTCATGACGCTTCGATTTCTTATGCTGGCCGCGCTCGGCCTCCTCGTCGCCTGTGGTGAGTCCACCCCGACGGCCCCGGACGCCGGCACGGGCGACATGGACGTCCGGATCGACATGGGCATCGACGGCGGTCTCGACGGGGGCACGGACCTCGGCATCGACTCGGGCCTCGACTCGGGTGTCGACCTGGGCGTCGACTCCGGTGTCGACCTGGGCCTCGACTCCGGCGTCGACATGGGCATGCCGGACCCCTGCTTCGACGGCGTCCGGAGCGGCGACGAGACCGACGTCGATTGCGGCGGCGAGGTCTGCGAGGCGCGCTGCGCCGACGCCCTCGATTGCGACATCAGCTCGGACTGCGAGAGCCGCGTCTGCGTCGTCGGGACCTGCCAGGTACCCACCTGCCGCGACGGCATCGTCAACGGTTCGGAGTCCGGCCGCGATTGCGGCGGCCCGGACTGCCCGGGCTGTGGCCTCGGCGAAGGCTGCGCGGACATGGCCGATTGCGCCCTCGGCGTCTGCGACGCGGGCTTTTGCGTGGCCGAGCATTGCTTCGACCTCGAGGCGAACGTGACGGAGACCGACGTCGATTGCGGCGGCCCCGATTGCGCGCCCTGCGCCCTCGGCCTGCGCTGCATCGCCACGAGCGATTGCCTCGCCGGCACCTGCGAGGACGGCTTCTGCCTGAGCCCGCTCTGCCTGAACGAGATGCTCGACCCGGGCGAGGTCGACGTCGATTGCGGCGGCATGGATTGCCCCGGTTGCCCGGACGGCACGGCGTGCACGGCGCCCGCGGACTGCCTCTCGGACCGCTGCGACGTCGGCTTCTGCACGAGCTGCGACGACGGCGTGATCAACGGCGACGAGACCGACGTCGACTGCGGCGGCAGCGATTGCAGGCCCTGCACCGGCGGCGAGATGTGCGCGCTCCCGGACGACTGCCTCTCGCTGGTCTGCACCATGGGCGTTTGCGAGGGGGCGAGCACCTTCTACGAGGAGGACTTCGGCGCCGGCAACGGCGGCTGGACCACGGGCGGCGCAGGCAGCAGCTGGGCCTATGGCGCCCCGATGACGGCCACGCTGACCGGCGGCTTCACGGGCACGCAGGTCTGGGTGACCAACCCGACGGGCAGCTACAACAACAACGAGGAGTCCTTCGTCGAGTCGCCGGTCATCGACCTGAGCGGCGCCGCCGGCGACCCCCTCGTCGAGCTCGCCGTCTTCTACGAGACCGAGTCCTGCTGCGACGGCATGACCCTCGAGATGAGCCTCGACGGCGGCCCGTGGACGCGCGTCGGAAGCGCCGAGGATCCGGACTGGTACAACGACGCCGCCGATCAGGACTGGAGCGGCAGCTCCATGGGCTGGCGCGTGGTGCGCAACTCCCTCGTCGGCGCCGCCGGCTCGGCCAACGTCCGGCTCCGGCTCTTCTTCGACTCGGACATCAGCGTGACCGAAGAGGGCGTGGCCTTCGACGACCTCCGGGTCTTCGAGGACACGTGCACGAACGGCACGCTCGACGCCGGTGAAGGCGACGTCGATTGCGGCGGCGATTGCGCCCCCTGCGCCGACGGCCTGACCTGCACGATGCCTGACCAGTGTGCGTCCGGGCGCTGCGACATGGGCACCTGCACGAGCTGCGAGGACGGCATCCAGAACGGCGGCGAGATGGCCGTCGATTGCGCCGGCGGCGGCTGCGCGCTCTGCCCGGCGGGCACGGCCTGCATGGCGCCGGCAGTCTGCGCCTCGGGCACGTGCACGATGGGCTTCTGCGAGGCCCCAGCACCCTTCCTCGACGTCGACTTCGAAGCCGACGCGGGTGGCTTCACCACCGGCGGGACCGGCTCCACCTGGGCCTGGGGCGCGCCCGCGGGCCCGGTCATCGACCGCGCGGCGAACGGTACGAACGCCTGGGTCACCAACCTGTCCGGCGACTACTCGAACAACGAAGACTCCTTCATCGAGTCGCCGCCCATGGACCTGAGCGCCGCGTCGAGCGACCCGCTCCTGAGCTTCAACCTCTTCTACGAGACCGAGTCCTGCTGCGACGAGGGCTTCGTCGAGGTCAGCACGGACGGGGGCATGACCTGGACCAAGGTGCTCGGCGCCGCCGACGCCGTCGGCTGGTACAACGACACCTTCAGCCAGTGGTGGGACGGCACGAACGGCGGCTGGACCGCCGTCTCGACGACGCTCACGGGGACGGCCGGCTTCGCGGACGTGCGCCTCCGCTTCCGCTTCTCGAGCGACATCTCGGTCACGGAGGACGGCTTCGCCATCGACGACGTGCGCGTCGCGGACCGGGCGCCGGACCTCGAGACGAACATCGTGGCGAGCACCACGGCCTGCCGGGCCGGCGAGGTGCAGGTGACGAACGTGGGCACCGCGCCGAGCACCTCCTTCGACCTGACCTTCGTGGCCGATGGGGTGTCGACGACGCGCACGATCATGACCCGCCTCGACCCCGGCGAGACCTTCCGGACCAACGAGTCGGCGATGACCCTGCTCTTCGCGACGGTCGACGCGCCGGGCGACTCGAACCCCGCGAACGACGTGAGCTCCCTGACCATCTCGGCGCCCGAGCTGCTCATGCCGATGACGCGCTACGAAGAGGGCTTCGAGTCGAGCCCGGGCGGCTGGCTCGCCTCGGGCACGAACGTCGACTGGACCTGGGGGGACGTGCCCACGGTCGGCGGCTCCTTCATCCGGAGCGCGGCCCTCGGTACGCGGGCCTGGGTGACGGCGCCGGGCGACGACTACGCCCCCGACCAGACCGGGTACCTCACGAGCCCCTGCTTCGACGCGGCGATGCTGACGGCGGACCCCACGCTCCGCTTCTCGCGCCTCTTCGAGCTCGAGGCGACCAACGACCACGTCTTCGTCGAGATCAGCACCAGCGGCGGCACGACCTGGACCAAGCTCGGCGCCTTCGGCAGCGGCACCGGCTGGTACAACGACGCCACGGGCGACTTCTGGGACGAGACGAGCGGCCCGGCCAACGTGTGGGCGCGGGCCTCGCAGACGCTGACCGGCGCGGCCGGCATGCGCGAGGTGCGCGTGCGCTTCGTGATGGTCAGCAACGCGCCCTCCATCGAAGAGGACGGCTTCGGCGTCGACGACGTCGTCATCGAGTGAGCGATCGAATGAACGGCAAGAGCATCTTCCTCGCGGCGCTTCTGGCGGCGCTCTTCGCGGTGCCGGCTGCGGCCCAGGCGCCTCTCCTGAGCACGCTCGGCGGGCCCCGGGGGTACGGTTCCGAGTGCCTGAACCGGAACGACGACGGCTCCTCGCCGGAGATCGACCTGAGCTCGGCCTTCCCCTCGGGCCTGCAGTTCTTCGACGGCACGTACACGAGCGCCTTCGTGAACACGAACGGCAACATCACCTTCAACGGGGCGCTCCGCACCTTCACGCCGGACCCCTTCCCCGTCGCCGCCCAGCCGATGATCGCGCCCTACTGGGCGGACGTGGACATCCGGCAGACGCCGGGCACGACGAACTGCACCACGACGACGGCAGGCGTCTGCCCGACGGACTCGGAGCTCGGCAACGCCGTCTGGTGGGATCTCCGGCCCGGCCAGCTCGTCGTGACCTGGGACGACGTCGGCTACTTCAGCTGCAACAACGACCTCCGCACGAGCTTCCAACTCATCCTGACGGCCGTGCCGAGCTGCGGTGAGGGCGCGACGGATTTCGACGTCGAGTTCCGCTTCAACGAATGCTCCTGGGAGACCGGCGACGCCTCGGGCGGGACCGGCGGCTTCGGTGGCACACCGGCCCAATCGGGCTTCGACGCGGGCAACCTCCGTGACTTCGTGGCGCTCCCGGGCTCGCTCATGCCCGGCATCGCCGACGCCCTCTGCACGGGCTCGAACCTCACGCGTCCCGAGGCGGGCGTCTGGCGCTTCCAGATCCGCCGCGGCGAGGTCCTCTGCCCGGACGCCGGCGTGGATTGCGACACCGGCGAGCCCGGCATCTGCGCCGCCGGCGTCCTCCAGTGCGTCGACCCCGGCGCGTCGAGCGACACCTTTTGCCAGGCCCGCGCGGCCGCCGCCGACGAGCGCTGCAACAGCCTCGATGATGACTGCGACGGCGCCATCGACGAGGGCGGAGACCTCTGCGGCGCGCTGGCGGCCTGCGATCGCGGCGTCTGCGTGGACACCTGCTTCGAGGGTGGTTGCGCCGACGGCTTCGAGTGCACCGAGGCCGGCCGCTGCGTCGAGATCGGCTGCGAGGGCGTCGAGTGCCCCCTCGGCCAACGCTGCAGCGGCGGCGAGTGCGTCGACGCCTGCGGGGGCATCGTCTGCCCCGTCGGCCTCGACTGCTTCGCGGGCCGCTGCCTCGACCTCTGCGAGGGCGTCGAGTGCGACCCCGAGTGCACGGTCTGCGAGCGCGGCGAATGCATCCCCCGTTGCTTCGGCGAGGAGGATTGCGGGACCGACGAGGTCTGCCTCCGCGGGGCCTGCGAGCCGCGGTCCTGCGTGTCCCTCACCTGCGAGCCGGGCTTCTACTGCGACCCGGACGAGGGCTGCCTCGACGCCTGCGAGGGCGCCGTCTGCCCGGCTGGCGAGATGTGCACCGAGGGCGCCTGCGTGCCGGCGATGAGCGGCGGCGACATGGGTCCCCCGGGCGACATGGGCGTAGCCGACATGGGCGTCGCGGACATGGGCACGCCGGACCTGGGCGCGCCGGACATGGGTGAGGCCGACGACATGGAGGTCGTGCGGACCGACGGAGGCCTGCCGACCGGGCGCCCGACCTCGGGCGGCTGCACGGCCGGCGGGGGCGCTCTGGCCTGGCCTCTTCTGCTGGTCCTCGGGCTCGCGCGGCGTCGGCGGCGCTGACCACATATCGTTCTGTATCCCCCGCGCTCAGACTACGGGTCCTTCGCGGACAGCCTCGTCTCGCGTTCGTCGCGAAGACGCCACTCTTGGCTAATTGTGGTCGTGCACACCCGGCATCGATCCACCCCGCTCGGGGGATAGAGTATCGAGAACCTGGGATTGATCATGGGGCGCGCATGAGACGCGCCGAGGGTGGTACTTCAATGAAAACCAAGCTTTGGATGCGCGCGCTCGCGCTCGCGGCGGCGACGCTCGTCGTCGCCTGCGGGGACGATAGCGGTGGCGGAGATGGCGACATGGGCGACATCGACGTCGACATGGGCGTCGGTGACATGGGCGGCGCGGACACCGGCGTCGACATGGGCGACATGGGGAGCGACCCCTGCGAGGGCATCATGCAGTGCGCGGCCGCAGGGACGTCCTGCGACGGCGACACGCTGACGACCTGCGCCCCGAACCCGGACGGCTGCCTCATTGAGACGACCGAGGACTGCGCCGCCGTCGATGGGGGCTTCTGCGATGACGAGGCCGCGACGCCGGCCTGCGACGTCGACCCCTGCTTCGGCCTCGACCTCTGCGACGCCGAGTCCCGTGCCTGCGATGGCGACTCCCTCGTCATCTGCGCGATGGACGCGAACGGCTGCATCGTCGAGGAGACCACGGACTGCGCGGCCACCGACGATGGCGTGTGCGACGCGGAGGGCGAGATGCCCGTCTGCGCCACGCCCGTGGATCCCTGCGCCGGCCTTCCGGACTCCTGCCCGACCGAGGGCGTGAGCTGCGACGGCGACGTGTACGTGAGCTGCCTGCCGGACGCCTTCGGGTGCCTCCGCGAAGCGCGCACGCCGTGCATGGACTTCGACAACCCCGACGCCTTCTGCGACGACTCGACCACGCCGATCTGCGCCGACGGTGCCGAGTGCACGGGCGACGATATCTGCACGACCGAAGGCACGAGCTGCGATGGCCCGGACCTGGTCACCTGCGCCTTCGACCCCTTCGGCTGCCTTCGGGAGACGCGCACGACGTGCACGACGGTGATGTTCGGCGTCTGCGACGAGAGCGGCGCCGCCGCGACCTGCGCGGCGCTTCCCCTGGACCCGTGCCGCGACGTCGTCGAGTGCACGGACGCGGGGCGGACTTGTGACGCGGACAGCCTCAACGTCTGCGCGCCGGACGCCTCCGGCTGCCTCATCGAGGCCATCACGGACTGCACCGCCACGGACGCCATCTGCGCGCCGGAGGACCCCGCGAGCTGCGAGCTCGTTCCCTGCGCCGCGGCGCGCACCGTCGTCGACTGCGCGGCGGGCACGCTCAGCCTCGACACGTCGATGGGCACGGACTTCTTCAGCGGCAACGCCTGCGACGGCTCGAGCAGCTACGCCCCGAGCGAGTCGGCCTTCACCTTCATCCCGACCGAGGACGTGCGCGTCACCTTCGCGGCCACCGCGGCCCCGGGGACCACGGACGAGTTCGACCTCTTCGTGCTCGAGGGCTCGGACACGCCGAACACCTGCGACGACACGAGCCCCTGCCTCGGCTTCGACAACGAGGAGGGCGCCGACGGGGAGGTCACCGTGGACCTTCGCGCCGGCTCGCGAAGCTACGTGCTCTACGACGCCCTCGGCATGGCCGCGGGCCCGGCGACGACCGTCGACATCGCGATCAGCTGCGTCGTGCCCGAGTGCGGGAACGGCGTGCTGGAGGCCTTCGAGGCCTGCGACGACGACAACGTCATAGACATGGACGGCTGCTCGTCCAGCTGCGAAATCGAGATGGGCTTCGAGTGCGGCGGCGAGCCGAGCACCTGCGACCCGCTCTGTCAGAACGGCCTCCTCGACCCGGGCGAAGGGTGCGACGACGACAACGACATCGCCATGGACGGCTGCTCGCCGACCTGTGAGATCGAGGCTGGCTTCGGTTGCTCCGGCGAGCCGAGCGTATGTGAGCCGCTCTGCGGCAACGGGATGCTCGACATGGGCGAGACCTGCGATGACGGAAACACCGCCGCGGGCGACGGCTGCTCGGCGGTCTGCGCCACGGAGACCAACTACGTCTGCACCGGTGCGCCAAGCCGCTGCATCCTGACCTTCACGGGCTCAATCGACGCGACCGATCCGACGTGGTCGCGACCGGGCGCGAGCTGCACGGGCTCGAACCCGGACCGCTACTACGACACCTTCACCTTCACGAATACGGCTGCGGTTGACGTGGACTATCTCGTGACGGCGAGCTGGGCCGACGATGGGTACCTCTTCGTCTACGACTCGCCTTTCGACCCCGTCATGCCGCTCACCAACTGTGTGATCGGCGACGACGACTTCGACGGAACGCTGGGAAGCCAGCTGGAGTTCACCGCGGCGCCGGGTGCCACCTACGTGATCGTCGCCACGGCGTTCGACGACCTGGACGCCATCGGCGCGTACACGATCGAAGTCGAGGCGACCTGCGGCAACGGTGCGCTCGACCCCGGCGAGTTCTGCGACGATGGCAACCAGGTGGCCGGCGACGGGTGCACCGCCGCGTGCACGGTCGAGGCCGGCTTCGTCTGCCGCACCACGGGCTGCAGCATGCCGAGCTGCGGCAACATGAGCGTCGAGGTCGGCGAGAGCTGCGACGACGGGAACATGACCACCGGCGACGGCTGCAACCTCTGCGCAGACGAGATCCCCGCGGTTGGCGCCATGGCGCTGACCTTCACCGGGAGCCTGGAGATGGGGGATGCGGAGTTCGATCGACCGGGGCAGAGCTGCACGCTCAGCACCTTCGACCCGCCGGCCGCCGACCACTACTTCGACGAGCACTACATCACCAACTCGACGGGTGCTGCCGTCGAGATCGACGTCGTCGCCACGTGGTCCGACGACGGCTATCTCTTCATCTACGACGCCGCGACCTTCGACCCCGCCGACCCCGAGACGGGGTGCCTCGCTGGGAACGATGACGCGCCCGTTCCGGTGAGCACTGGAGGTAGCGAGATCCTCGACTTCGAGATGCCTGCGGGGGCCGAGTACGTCATCGTGGCCACGACCTTCGACGAGCCGCGGGTCAGCATCATGAGCTACACAATCAACGTGACCAGCGCGATGCCGGCTCCCTGAGCCCGGCGACACCTCTACGCGCGACGGGCGCGTCGGCTTCGGCCGGCGCGCCCGTTGCCGTTCGGCGTTCCGTCGCGGGTGACGCGGTGGCCCCTGAGCAGAGCGGCGTGCTGGGCGGAGGTCCGGCCCCCATGCGGCAAGGGGTCCGCTCAGCGGCGGCGGCGGATCGCGAGGCCCACGAAGGCCAGCGCCGCGAGCAGGCCCGGCGCGCCGCCGGCCGCGCATCCGCCGCCCTTGGCGAGGAAGAACTCGACCTCTTCGGCGCTCGTCGGGCCGGCGTCCACGCCCTGGTCCTGGCCGGCGTCCACGCCCTGGTCCTCGACGCCCAGGTCGCCCATGCCCATGTCCTCGGCGCCTGCGTCCTCGCCCATGTCCTGGGCGAGGGCCGGGGTGGCCGCGGTCAGCGAAAGGGCGAGGACCAGCGCTCTCATGCGCCGCAGCGTAGATGCCCCGCGCCCAAGATTCGAGCGCTTCGGCTGCCGGTGCGCGCACGCCCGCCGCGACCCGCACATCGTCGTTGACACCGCTCGGCTGCCGCCCATACTTCCGCTCCTTCTCGCCGATGTAGCTCAGGTGGCTAGAGCGGGCGTTTCATACGCGCTAGGTCGCTGGTTCGATTCCAGCCATCGGCACCATTTTCAACCCGAGGCCGCTTCGGCCGGCGGGTTCTCGGATACCCCGCCGGGGTTGGGTTCCTGGGCCGAGCCCGCGCGCTCCAGGGCGATCGCCCGCAGCGTCGCCAGGTCGAAGGGCTTGTCGATGCAGCGGTTCTCGATCTGCTCGAGGAACGCCCGCGCGCGCGGCGTGAACGCGCCGCCGGTCATGAACACGAAGCGCGACGCCCGGTCCGGGTACACCGCGTGCACGGCCTCGTAGACCTCCATGCCCGAGACCTCCGGCATCATCAGGTCGCAGAACACGAGATCGTAGGCCGCGCCCGAGGGCTGCATGAGCCGCTCGATGGCCTCGTTGCCCCGCGAGAGCACGTCCACCTCGTGCTGGCGGAGCGCCCGGCTGATCGAGCGACCGACCAGATGCTCGTCGTCGATGACGAGGACCCGCGCGCGATGCTGCGTCGGCGGCTCGGTGTTCTTGACGGGCTTGAGGGTCGGGGCCGCGGCCACACCCTGCGCCGGCGGAAGGCGCACGGTGAAGGTCGTCCCGACGTCGACCTCGCTCTTCACGCTCAGCTCCCCGCCGGTCTGGGTCACGATGTTCCGGCAAATGGCCAGGCCCAGCCCGGTCCCCTCCGCGACGGGCTTCGTCGTGAAGAAGGGATCGAAGATGCGCCCGAGGTGCTCCGGCGCGATGCCGCGTCCGGTGTCGACGATCTCCACCCGCGCCCAGCCCGCGTCGTCGACGCCGGCCACCACGCGGATGACGTTCTCCCCCGCCCGGTCCTCGGGCATGGCCTGCGCCGCATTGATCAGCAGGTTCAGGAAGACCTGGCCGAGCCGCGACTCGTTGCCCCGCACGATCGGCAGCCGACCGATCTCCTTTTCCAGGCGCGCCCGGTGCCGGAGCTCGTTCCAGCACATGTTGATCGAGCTGGCGAGCACCTCCGGCACGTCCACGGCGCCCTGGTCCTCGTCGTCGCCGCGGCTGAAGGTCTTCAGGTCGCGGACGATGTCGCTCATGCGCCGCGCGCCGTGCGCGGCCTCCTCGAGCTGTAGCTTCACGAGGTGCACGCGCTCCGCCGTGAGCTCCGTATGCTCGAGCTCCTCCCGCGAGAGCCGGAGGTTCGAGAGCACGTAGGCGAGCGGGTTGTTCAGCTCGTGGGCGACGCCGGCCGCGAGCGTCCCGACCGACGCCATGCGGTCCGCCAGGAGGAGCTGCGCCTGCATCTCCTTCCGCTCCGTGACGTCGCGAATCATGCGCAGCGCCGAAGCCCGCCCGGCGAAATCGATGGGGATGGTGACGCTCTCGCCGGTCACCGTGTGCCCGTCCCGGCGCACGAGGCGAAGCTCCCGGGGCGGCGTCGGCTGGCCCGAGTTCAGCGCGCCGATGCGCTCGGCCCGCGCCGCCGGGTGGTCGTCCGGATGAAGGAGCGACTCCTCGGCGACGTCGCGGAGCGCCTCGACCGAGTCGTAGCCGAGGTAGGCGACCAGCCGTTCGTTCGCGTACGCGAGCTTGCCGTCGGCGCCCGCGACGTAGATGGCATCCGGCGCGGACTGCACGAGGCGCTGGAACGCCTCCTCCGCGCGGAGCAAGGCCTGCTGCCCCCGGCGCCGGCGCCGGGCGGCGGTCGCGAGGCGCGTCGCCACGAGCAGGCGGGTCCGAAGCATGTCCGGGTCGATGGGCTTGGCGATGTAATCGCTCGCCCCCGCGTCCATGACGGCGTGGAGATCCTCGGGGCGGTCCCGGCCCGTGACGACGAGGAGCGCGATGTCCTCGCCGCTCGGGCGCCGCCGAACCGCGCGGCACACGTCGAGGCCGCTGATGCCGGGCAGCGTCCAGTCGACGAGCATCAGGTCGAAGGGCTGCTCCTCGTGGAGCCGGAGCGCGGTTTCGCCGGTGCCCGAGGTCAGAACCTCATAGCCACGCTCGGCGAGCAGCTCCGCCAGGAGCCGTCGCATCGAGACGCTGTCGTCGACCACCAACGCGCGCAGTGCCAAAGTGCCCGATCCTCCGAGGGCAGCCTAACAGGTCGGTGCCCGAGACACGCAGTCGCCGTCAGGCGACGACGTTCAGGTTTTGGCCCTTGGCCGCGTTCAGGGACGCACGCGGGCTCTGGGCCTTCGCCGGCGCCGCGGCGCCCTCGATGAGCTGGAGCGCCGCGCGGCCGTTCTGCTCGGCGGCCCCCTGGACCTTCTTGAAGACGGCGCCCGCGTACTGCGCGCCCGTCGAGAGACCGGAAACGGAGCTCATGGAAGAACCGTACGGCGCCTCTTCCCGGCCTTGAGGGGGTGGCGCCGACGCCGCCACGGACGCCGCGTTCAGCGATCCCAGGGGTGGTGCACGGGCACGTCCGGCGCGTCCTTCCGTCGGAAGGTATGGCTCCCGAAGAAGTCGCGCTGGGCCTGGATCACGTTGGCGGTTCCGTCCGCCGTCGTCAGCGTGTCGAGCCAGGCGAGGCTCGCGGAGAGCCCCTGAATGGGCACACCCGCGCGGGCCCCCGCGGAGACGACGCGGCGGAAGGCCGGCGCGCGGCGACGGAGCTCCTCGGCGAAGGCCGGCGCCATGGCCAGCGGCCGCTCCGGGGCCTCGCGGAGCGCCTCGCCGACGGGCCCGAGGAAGCGCGCCCGGATGATGCAGCCGGCGGTCCAGATGCGGGCGATCTCCGCGAGGTCCGTGCCGTAGCCCTTCTCCTCGCTCGCGGCCCGGAGCATCCAGAAGCCCTGGGCGTAGCTCGCGACCTTCGCGCAATAGAGCGCGTCCCGGAGGTCGTCCGTGCTCACGTCCGTGACCCGCCTACGCCCGAGACCCACGGCGGGCTCGGCGGCGACGCGGAGCGCCTTGAAGGAGCTCATGCCCCGGGCGTCGACGGCGGCGGCGACGGTCGGGATGGGGATGCCCATCTCGACGGCTGCGAGCACGGTCCAGCGCCCCGTGCCCTTCTGGCCGGCCTGGTCGAGGATCGCGTCGACGAGGAGCGCGTCGGCGTCCTGGGGGTCCGCCGTCCGGAAGATCTTCCCGGTGATCTCGACGAGGTAGGACTCGAGCTCGCCCTCGTTCCAGGCCTCGAAGATCTCCGCGACCTCGTCGCCGCCCTTGCCCATGCCGCGGCGGAGCAGCGCCGCCGTCTCGGCGATGAGCTGCATGTCGCCGTACTCGATGCCGTTGTGGACCATCTTCACGAAGTGGCCCGCGGAGCCCGTGCCGCAGTGCGTGACGCAGGGTCCCCCCTGGCCCACGGCCGCGATCTTCTCGAGCGCCGGCTGCAGCCGCTCCCAGGCCTCGCGATCCCCGCCGGGCATCATCGAGGGCCCTTCGAGCGCGCCCTTCTCGCCGCCGCTCACGCCCATGCCCACGAAGCGCCAGGGCTGCCCGTCGGCGAGGGCGTTCCGGCGGTCCGTGTCGTGGAAGAGCGAGTTCCCGCCGTCGACGACGATGTCGTCCTCCTCCAGGTAGGGCTCGAGGCTCGAGAGCACGGCGTCCACGGCCTTGCCCGCGTTGACCATCATCAGGATGCGCCGGGGTCGCTCGAGGCTGGCGACGAAGCTCGCCGTGTCCTTCGCGATGGCGAACTCGTGGCCGGGCTCGGCGGCCTGGAGCCGCGCGCCGGCCTCGGGGTCGAGGTCGAAGCCAGCGACCCGGAAGCCGTTCCGGGCGAAGTTCCGCGCGAGGGATTGGCCCATCACGCCGAGGCCGATGACGCCGACGTCGTTGGTTCCGGTGCTCATGATCGTGCTCTACCAGGCTTGGGTCCGCGAGTGGGTGCCGCGGAGGTGAAGCGGCGTTACGCGCGGACGGTCTCGGCGGGACCTCAGTTGACCTGCTTGTCCATGCCCTCCCAGTAGGGCGCGCGGAGCTTGTACTTCTGGAGCTTGCCCGTCGCCGTCCGCGCGAGGACCTCGCGGAACTCGATCGACTTCGGGCATTTGTAGTGGGCGAGCTTCTGCCGGCAGTGGTGGATGAGGTCCGCCTCGCTCGCCTCGGCGCCGGGCGCGAGCACGACGAGGGCCTTCACCATCTCGCCCCATTTCTCGTCCGGCACGCCGATGACCGCGGCTTCGGCGACGGCGGGGTGGCTGAAGAGCGTGTCCTCGACCTCGACGGAGGAGACGTTCTCACCGCCCGTGATGATCACGTCCTTCTTTCGGTCCGTGATCGTGACGTGATGCTCGTCGTCGAGGCGGCCGCCGTCGCCGGTATGGAACCAGCCGTCCTTCAGGGCCTCGGCGCTCGCCTCGGGCCTTTCCCAATAGCCCTCGAGCACATGGTTCGAGCGGGCGAGCACCTCGCCCTCGTCGCTGATCTTCAGCTCGACGCCGATGGCCGGCGCGCCGGCGCGGGAGAGGCGCGCGGCCCGCTCGGCGGGGGTGAGCGCGTCGTCCTCCGTGCGCACGCGGTTGATGGTGAGGAGCGGCGCCGTCTCCGTGAGCCCGTAGATCTGCATCAGCTCCCAGCCGAGCTCGGTCTCGACGCGCTCGATGGTGCGCGTGGGCGGCGGCGCGCCGGCGGTCACGAAGCGGACCTTCCCGGCGCCGGGCACGGGCCCGTTCCAATCCTTCGCGGCGTCGAGGACCCGGGCAAGCACGGCCGGGGCGCCGCACATGAGCGTGACGCCATGCGCCTCGATGCGCCGGAGGATCTCCGCGCCATCGACGGCCCGGAGCACGACCTGCTTCGCGCCCATGCCCGCGAGCACGAAGGGCATGCCCCAGCCGTTGCAATGGAACATCGGCAGCGTGTGCATGTAGACGTCGCGCTCGCTGACGCCGGCGTGCAGGCCGAAGATGGCGGCGTTCAGCCAGAGGTTCCGGTGCGTGAGCTGCACGCCCTTCGGCTGCGCGGTGGTTCCCGAGGTGTAGTTGATGGTCGCCGTCGCGTCCTCGTCGCCGGCCCAGGGCGCGGGCTCGCCCTCGCCGCCGAAGACGAGCGCGTCCGTCTCGGGACCGAGCTGGATCTTGTGCTCGACCTCGATGCCCTCGACCTCGGTGCGAAGCGACTTGTCGAAGAGCAGCATGCGCGCGCCCGAGTGCCGGACGATGTAGCGGATCTCGTCCGCGTTCAGCCGGAAGTTGATGGGCACGAAGACGCGTCCCCAGCTGCACACGCCGTGGAGCGAGACGAGGAGCCGGGAGGTGTTCTGGGAGACCATCGCGACCCGGTCGCCGGGCGCGAAGCCCAGGGCGTCGAGGCGCGCCGCCTGCCCCCGCGCGAGCGCGTCGAAGCGGGACCAACTGATGTCGCCCAGGCCGTCGTCCAATGGCTCGTCCACGACGCCGACGCGCGGGCCATGGACCTGGGCGGCACGGCGGAAGTAGTCGGCGACGGTCAGCGGGATCTTCATGCGGGGCCTCCACCGGCGGCGAGACGGAGGAAGGCACCCGCCCCGACCCGCCGGGTTGCGCGAAGCGCCGACCCTACCATCGGCACGCCGCGCCCTCGGCCTGACGCATGCGGGCGGCTTCTACTTGAAAACGCAATTCGATTTCAGTAGGGGGCCGTCACTTGGCTGCTCTCTGGTGACCCTGATGTACGAAACCCTCGCTCTTCGCGGCGCGCCGGCGCGCCTCCTCTTGGCCCTGTTCTTCGCCGCGGCTGGCGCCTGTGGCGACGACGATGGGGGCGGCTCCACCGACCTCGGCGCGATGGATGCCGGCGGCATGAGGGACGCCGGCATGAGGGACGCCGGTGATGGCGACGCGGGCAGCGACGACATGGGCGTCGAGCGCGACGCGGTGTTCGCCGTGGCCGGTGGCACCTTCACGCCCGAGGGCGTTTTGGGCTACGTCGCCGTCGTCCCGAACATCGACGCCGGCCTCGAGGTGGACCTCGAGGACGCGCTCGTGTTCGCCGGCAACGGCTTCATTCAGCCGGGCCCGAACCTCGACGGTCGCTTCTACGTGATCGTGAACGAGCGCCCGGTCATCGAGCGCTACGTCGTCGACGACGAAGGAACCATCACGCTGGACGACGAGGTCGGCTTCGCCGGCTTCGGCATCACGACGCTCTCGGCGCGAAACCCCATGCACTTCCTGGACGACGGTCGCGCGTACCTCGTCGACGTCGGGACGCGGCAGGTGGTCATCTGGGACCCGGAGGAGATGACCGTCTCGGACTCCTTCTCCATCGATGGCCTCGAGCGCGAGGGCCTCACCGCCGGCTCGAACAACATCGTCCGCGACGGCGATCGCCTCGTCCTCAGCCTCCGCTACTTCCGGCCCGATATGTCGGCCGCCACGGTCACCACGGCGGTCATCATCGACACCACGGACGACTCCGTGACCTACGCCGAGGACACACGCTGCGGCAACATCGCCGGGCATATCGTCGCCGGCACCGGCGACCTCTACTTCAGCTCGCACACGAGCCAGGCCGCGCGGATCCGCGCCGGCGAGGCCGGCGACGACCCGAGCGTTCCCTGTTTGCTCCGCATGCGCGCGGGCGCCGACGACTTCGACGGCGACTTCTTCGTCGAGCTCAACGCGCTGACGGGCGACAGCCCGACGGGCTTCCTGATCCCCGGCGCGGGGAACACGGCCTACGTGCTCGCCTACAACGAGGAGATCGTGCCTATCACGGACCAGCCCTCGGCGGTTCTCACGCAGACGGGGGCCTGGGAGTACTGGGCCGTCGACCTCGGTGGAGCCGTGGACACGGCGACGAAGGTCCCCGGCTTCCCCGCCAGCTCGGCCTTCGGCTTCGCCTTCCTCCTCGAGGGCACGGAGGGCGTCACGCCCTACATCATCAGCATTGGCGACGGCTTCGCGACGAGCACCCTCTACGACGTCTCGGACCCGGGCGAGTTCGTCGAAGGCGCGACCGTGCCGGGCCTCTCGCTCGGCGCCTTCCGGCTCCGCTGAGCGGGTATCCTGCCCTCGGCCCCATGCGGGCCGAAGGCAAGCCTCGGCATGAGCGCGGGGGTGACACGACTCGAAGGCATGGTGCGGCGCTCGCCCGCGCTCATGCGCGCGCTCGACGCGCTCGCCACGCTCGGGCTTCCCTCGGGAGCGGTGGCGGCCGGCGCCATCGTGGGCACGGTCTGGAACGTACTCACGGGCCGGGAGCCCACGCAGGGCATCGCCGACCTCGACGTGGTCTTCCACGACGCCGGCGCGGAGCACGACGCCCTCGAGACGCACGCCAAGGCGCGCCTCGAGGCGCTCCTCGGCCCGCGCTTTCCCTGGCCCATCGAGGTGGTGAACCAGGCGCGGGTCCACGAGTGGTACGAGGGGAGCTTCGGTCGCGCGGCGCGCCCCTTCACCTCTCTCGACGACGCGATGCGCCACTGGCCGACGACCGCGACGGCGGTCGCCCTCGAGCCCCGCGACCACGCCGTCCACGTGCACGCGCCCTTCGGCCTCGAGGATCTGCTCGCGATGCGCGTCCGCCCGAACCGCGTGCTCGCGCCCGAGGCGACGTACCGCCGCAAGACCGAGCGCTGGAAGGCGCTCTGGCCGGAGATCGAGGTCGAGCCGTGGTGAGGTTCATCGGTTAGCCTGGCTTGGTCCCGATACGACTCCCCAAGAACATCGAGCCGCGCGCGGGCGTGACGAAGCCGCGTGAGCTCGGTCGCGAAGTGGAGGGAAAGCGCCGCCCGTCCGGGTCCCTGCCGGCCACTGCGCTCTGATGGGCACGCTCTTCCTGCTCGGTGCCGGCGCGGCGCTGGCCTCGCTGGTCGCCGTTCGCCTTCGCGCTCGGGCGGCGCTGCGGGACGCCCGGACCCGGCTCCGGGCGGCTCCGCGCGTCGCGCTGGGCGACCTCGGCACGCGGCGAGCGAGGGTCGAGGGCCACGCGGTCCGGGCCGGCAGCGTGATCGCGCCGGCGAGCGGAAGGCCGGTCGCCGCGTGGCGCGTCGAGGTCGACGAGGAGATCGGCGGCGCGTGGCATTTACTTGGCGCGGTCCAGTCGCGGGCGCCCTTCGTGCTCGCCGCGGACGGTGTGCGGGCCGAGGTCCACGGACCCTTCGAGCTACTCCTGACGGCCGAACGAAGTTTCGAGCTCGACGGGCGGCAACGACCAAGAGACGAAGCCCTGCGCGCGCTCTCCGAATCCGTGGCGCTCCCGGTCGTCGATGGGCGCGGGCTGCCGAGACGGCTGCGCTTCCGAGAGCGCGTGCTCAGCGCGGGCGACCCTGTGTTCATCGTGGGCGTCGCCGGTCCCTCGCCCACGCCCACCGGAGCGTATTATCGGGAGATAGCCCCCACGCGGAGCGTCGTGGGCACGCGACGCGCCCCGGTCCTCGTCTGCGCCGACCCGGAGACGCTGCGCCCCTCGATCGGGCCGGCATGACCGGAAGCAAGTCATCTCCGAAACCTCAGCCGCCTCGAGGCGCGACGCCCTCGAGGAGGGTCCGTACGAGGAGGGTGGCGACCTCTTCCTTCGGCACCTCCCCCGCCCGGACGGCCTCCCAGCCCGCGTAGAGGAGCGCATCGAGGCTGCGCGCGACCCAGGCCGTCGGGACGCCCTCGCGGATCACACCGTCGCGCTTGGCGAGCTCGACGAGCTCCGCCAGCTCAGCGACCTGGCGCGCGTAATGAGCCCGCACGCCCTCGTCCGTCATGACCTCCATCGCGTACGTGAGGAAGGGGTAGCGCTCGCCGATGACCACCAGCGCCTCGACCATGAGCTCGAGCGCGTGACGCGTGTCCCGCGCGCCCGCCATGCGCACGGCGCAGAGCCGATCCGTCTCGTCGAGAGCGCGCCGCGTCAGCTCCACCAAGAGCTCCCGCCGCGTCGCGTAGTGGCGATGAAGCGTGGCGCGGCTCACGCCGATCGCCGCAGCGATGGTGGCCATGGACGCGTTCCGGTCCGCGGCCAGGGCCCTCGCGGCGCCGGCCAGCATCTCCTCCCGGGAGGTCCTCGGGCGCCCCATCAGCCCACCGACGCGCTTGCCAGCATCCCCACGTCGCTACCGCGTCGCCGACGACGAGGCGAGCGGTCGGACCCTCGTAGGCGCACCTCGCGATGTTTTGAGACACGGTTGACTCAAAACCATACGTAGCCCAGGTTGGAGGTGTGGAGGCGACGAAGAGCATCCGGGCGCGGGTTGCGACGTGCGTCGCCCTGGCCGTGGCCCTCGGCTGCGAGGGTGGGGACGCGTCCATGCCGCCGGGCGAACCACCGAGCGAAGCGCCGGAGCCTCTCCGGCGGGCGCCGGCACCCATGCCCGCGGACTTCGTCGCCTTCGAATCAGGCCCCGTGCGGCCGCTCGCGCTGAGCGGCGACCGGCTCGTGGTGGTCAACACGCCGGATGCGCGCCTCGAGGTCTTCGACGTCTCCGGCGAGCCGACGGCCGAGGCCTCCGTGCCCGTCGGCCTCGAGCCCGTCGCTGTGGCCTTCGCGGATCACGACACGGCCTGGGTGGTGAACCACGTCTCGGATAGCGTGAGCATCGTGGACCTCGCGGCGTCGCCGCCGCGGGTGACGGGCACGCTCCTCGTCGGTGACGCACCGCGGGACATCGTCTTCGCCGAGGGAACAACGGGGCGGCGGGCCTTCATCACGACGGCGCATCGGGGTCAGCAGCGGACCGACCCGAACCTCGGGGACGTGCCCGGTGCCGGCGATCCGCAGCTCACGACACCCTCGGTGCCCCGCGCCGACGTGTGGGTCTTCGACGTCGACGTCGATGCGCACGCGAGCCTCGGCGGCCGCCCCGAGGCCATCGTCGAGCTCTTCGGCGACACGCCGCGCGCGCTCGCCGTCAGCCCGGACGAGCGCACCGTCTACGCCGCGGTCTTCCACTCCGGCAACCAGACCACCGCCGTGCACGAAGGCGTGCTCTGCGCCGGCTTCACCGACGACCGTTTCGGTTCTCGTCCATGCACCGTCGAGGACCGCGCGACCATGCCTGGTGGGCTGCCCGAGGGACGCCTTCCTGGAGGCCGCCCGGCACCCGGCAGGAACGCCGCCGGAGAGCCCCAGCCCTGGACGAGCATGATCGTTCGCTACGACGCGGCCCAGGGTGCATGGCTCGGCCCCGAGGGACGGAACTTCTCGAACGCGGTCCGCTTCTCGCTCCCGGACCATGACGTCTTCGCCATCGACGCGGAGACCCTCGAGGAGCAGGCACGCTTCGACCACGTGGGCACGGTGCTCTTCTCCATGGCCGTCGACCCCGAGAGCGGGACGCTGCTGGTCGCAAACCAAGAGGCGAACAACCATGTGCGCTTCGAGGGCGCGGGCGAGCACGGCGGCACGACGGTGCAGGGGAGCTTCGCGCAGGCGCGGCTCAGCCTGGTGGATCCCGTGTCCGGCCGCGTACGTCCGCGACACCTCAACCGGCACATCGACTACGACGTCCGGCCTGCACCACCGGGCACGGCGGAGCACAGCCTCGCGACGCCGGTCTCCGTCGCCGTGCACGCCGGCCGAGCCTACGTGGCCGCCTTCGGCTCGTCCCGCGTGGGCGTCGTCGCGGTCGAGGCGCTGAGCGACGATTCGGCCTGGGACGGGGCGCCGCCCGAATGGGATCCGACCGAGGCGAGCGCGGACTACCTCGACGTCACCGGTGGAGGTCCGAGCGGCCTGGCCGTCGACGCCGCGCGCGAGCGGCTCTTCGTGACGACGCGCTTCGACAACGGGCTCAGCGTGGTGTCCCTTGCCGAAGGGCGCGAGGTCGCGCACGTCCGCCTCCGGAACCCCGAGCCCGGGTACATCGTCGCCGGCCGGCCGCTCCTCTACGACGCGCGCCGCACCTCGAGCAACGGAGAGGCGAGCTGCGCGGGCTGCCACGTCTTCGGTGACGTGGACGGTCTCTCCTGGGACCTCGGCGACCCCGACGCAGCGAACACCCGCAACCCGCAGCAGATCGAGCTTGGCCACACGCTCGACTGGGATTGCGCCATCGACCCGTCGAGCGCCGGATGCCTCTTCTCGCTCCTCGTCAACGGCGACGGGGGCGAGCGGACCTTCGCATCGATGAAGGGGCCGATGGTCACGCAGACGCTCCGGGGCATGCGGAACGGCGGCCACATGCATTGGCGGGGCGATCGCGCGACGGGCTACTTCGGCACCGATACGCCGGGCGGCACGGATAGCGACCTGTCCTTCCGCAACTTCATCGCGGCCTTCCCGGCACTGAACGGCCTGAACGTCACGCTCCCGGCGAACGCTCGCGCGGCGGATCGGAGCGAGGCCGTGCGCGCGCTCGAAGAGGACGTCGCCGCCTTCAGCGACTTCGCGCTGGCGCTGAGCATGCCCCCGAACGCCGTCCGGCCTTTCGACAACGTGCCGAGCGCAGCGGCGCAGGCGGGTTTCGCGTTCTTCCATGGCGATCGCCGCTCCGATGGCTTGGCCGTGGACGTCAGCCGCCGCGCGCAGGACGGCTTCACCTGCGAGGGGTGCCACCGCCTCGACGCCGCCGCGGGCTTCTACGGAACCGGGGGAGCCGCCGCCTTCACGCTCGAGATCCAGATCACGAAGATCCCGCATCTCCGGAACCTCTACACCCGCGTCGGTATGTTCGGCCTCCCCGAGCGCCCGGGCTTTCTGCCGTCGGATACGGCGGACTTCCAAGGGCCGCAGGTGCGAGGCTTCGGCATGCTCCACGACGGGGCGACCGATACCTTCTTCAACTTCCTCGGTGGCTCGGTCTTCGACGACGGCGAGTCGAGCACCGGTGGCGGTCTCGACCTGAACGACGGGGCCGTGGGAATCCCCGACGAAGCGACCCGGCGGAGCCTCGAGCAGTACATGTTCGAGTTCGAAGGCGACCTCGCTCCCATCGTTGGTCAGCAGATCACGCTCGTTGCAGGCAGCCATGCCTCCCTCGAAGAGCGCCTCGACCTCCTCGAGTCGCGGGCGCGGGCGGCCTTCGTCGACCCGGTCCGCGGCGGCACGCGCGAGTGCGACCTCGTCGCGGAGGGCGTGCTCGGCGGGAGCGCCGTGGCGTACCTCTACGACCCCGAGCGCCGTCGCTACGCGCCGAACCGGACCGACGGCCGCGAACTGGGAGAGGACGGTGTGCGCGCCCTCGGCGAAGCGGACGTCCTCACCTTCACGTGTCTCCCTCCGGGCTCCGGCCACCGGCATGCTCTCGACCGGGACCGCGACGGACAGCTCGACGGCGACCGTTGATCGACTTCACATCGGGAGGGCGCGTGGCTCGCGAAGCGTGCGTCCCTTCCGAAACGCCTCGATGCGTGCGCTCACCTCGACCAGCCGCTCGGTCCCCTCGAGCGTCTCGAGGTAGAGGTTGCGCCGCGCGACCGCTCCGAGGTCGTAGGCCCAAGCCATGCTCATCAACGGGTTGATGAAGAGCTCGCTCGGGCGGGTCCGGTTCGTGCGGTGCACGTCGCCGAAGGCGCCGTCGATGGCGCTCGCGACGGAGCCGTTCACGATGCTGTGCCGATGGCGCTCGTGCACCGCGTCGACGAGCGCCACGTAGGCGTCCGCCTCGGGCATCCCGGGGAGCAGCGAGAAGGCGCCCAGGAACGCGCCCTCACGCTGGAACGCCGCCGTGTTCTCGAGGAAATGGGCGTGGCTCACGCCGTGGAAGGTGTCGATGCCGAAGCCGACGCAGACGACGTAGCGCCGCATGGGGCGCGCCAGACCGTGCACCGCGGCGAGGCTCGTCGCGTCTTCCTCGGGCGTGGCGAGGCCGACCTCGTCGCCGCGCATCAGCGCGTCGGTCCCGCCGTCGACGAGCACGAGGGTCTCGATGGCGAGCTCCGCGGTCAGCGCATCGTAGGCCGCGCGAAGGGGCGCCACCCCGCACCCTTCGAAGGTGTGCACCGGGACCCGCTCGCCCACGCGCTCGGAGAGCCAGAGCGAGAGCTCGCGCTCCGGGAAGTAGCGCAGCCAGGCCCCCACGGGCCCCTCCACCACGACGTGCTCCGGCGTCAGCCTGCGCCCGCTGACGCCCTCCAGCGCCGTGAACGCGAAGTTCGCGAGGTGCACCTCCGCGCCCAGCGAACGAAGCGCGAGGTAGAAGGGCACCGCCGTGTAGACGTCGAAGCCACCGCCCATGCCGGCGAGGAGCACGGGACCGGACTCGGCGAGGCGCTGAACGAAGGGCTGGTCGGCGAGGCGCATCGCCGGAAGGCTAGCGAGCTTCGGCCCGGTTGGCCTCAGGGACGCCGGTTGGCCTCAGGGACGCCGGCCGGCCTCAGCGACGCCGGTCGGCCTCGAGGCGCTGGATGGCGCGCTTCAGCGCCACGACCTCGCTGACCACCGGCGCGCGCCGCTTCTCCGCGGCCACCAGGCGCTCGGCGACCTTGGGGTCGTGGGTCAATCGGACGAGCTGCTTCCAGAGCCCCGCCGGCGAGGCCTCCTGGCGGACGCGCCAGGCGCGGTACGCCAGCGCGACGAGGGCGGCGACCACCGCGAATCCCATGACGTTCACGCCCCTTGGACGGGCGCGCGCCTCAGCCGTGACGGTCGCGCTCAGGCCGCGAGCAAGGCGGCGAGGCACTCCGCGGGTGCGTCGTGCTCGCGGCACGTTTCGATGGCGGCCGGCCCCGCGCGGAGCGCGAAGGACCCGTCCGCGGCTTCGGCCAACACGCAGGGAAAGCCCTCGACGGCGGCCGCGGCCATCGCCGGCGTCAGCTGGTCTCGGTAGACGGCCTCCACGGGGAGAGGCATGCCGACCCGGCAGGCCCTCCACGCGTCGCCCTCTCGAAGCCCGTCGTAGGTGATGTCGCAGAGCGCGCAGGGGTCCTTTCGACGTCGCACGCGCTCCGCGGCGTAGCGAAGCGCACCGGCCAGGCTGAAGTCGGCCGCGTACACGAGCACGAGCCGCCGTTCATCTGCCTCGCCCACTCCCAGAGCCTAGCCGAAGCGGCTCCGCGTCAGGCGAGCTCGTCGCGCACGTCGAGGCCCGGGTAGCGCTCGCCCATGAAGTGGAGGGCGAGCGCCGTATGGCAGCGCTCGGGATGCGCCTGCCGCTTCGTCGGACACGAGCAACCGAGGTACACGGGCGCCTCCCGCGCGAGCGCGGCGAGGGCGTCGAAGGGCGCCCGGTCCTCGGCGAAACGCCGCGCGACCGTCGCCTCGTAGCGTCGGCGGAAGGCCTCGAAGGTGCCGGGGTCGGCGAGGAAGGCCTCCACCGCCTCGGCCTCTGGCCGGAGCACGTGCCGCGTGTGCTTGCGGGCGTCCTGGCGGTTCCCTTCCGGGAGCTCCGCCAGCGGACGCCCGCGGCGGATCTGGTAGCGGCCGAGAAAGCCCGCCATCGCCCGCGCGTCAGCTCTTCACGTCACCGCGCGCGAAGATGCTCGCCACATAGGCCAGCACATCCGTCGCGCTCGCCTCATTGTACCCGTAGTACTTGATGAGGCGGCTCTTGATGACGTCGATCTTGTCCTGCGTTTCCTTGTCGATGACGTTCGAGACGAAGCTGCTCAGCTTGATCGAGTCCTTCTGGTCCTCGAAGAGCTTCATCTCGAGCGCCCGACGCAGCCGATCGTTCGTGTCGTAGGTGAACTTCTTCCCCTCGAGCGCGAGGTGACCGATGAAGTTCAGGATCTCGCGCCGGAAGTCGTCCTTCCGCGCCTCGGGGATGTCGATCTTCTCCTCGATCGAACGCATGAGCCGCTCATCCGGCTCGTCGTCCTTCCCCGTGTACTTGTTCTTCACCTTCTGCTTCATCAGGAAGGCGCGAATGTTATCGATATAGTTGGCGCAGAGGCGAGCAATGGCCTCCTCGTCGGCGCTGATGGCGCGCTGCACCTCGTTCTTGACGATCTCGTCGTACTCGCCCTTCACCACGCCGATGAGCTCCGAGTACTTCTTC
>JBCDGX010000004.1:0-27684 GCA_038750805.1 Myxococcota bacterium | reverse complement strand
TCGCGCTCGGCGCCTCCGTGCGCAGGTGCATCGCCGCGAGCGTGTCGACCGCCGCATCGTAGAGCGGCGCCCAGCCTTCGGCGGGGGTGGCCTCGAGGCGCGCCTCGAAGCTCTCGTCGCCGAGGTCCTCGAGGAGCACGACGCGCCGGTCGAGGACCGCGCCCGCCACGGCGGGTACGGGCACCTCGCGCTCCGCGAGGAAGCGCTGCACCTCGAGGAAGGGCAGGCGCGTCGCGACCGCCGGCCCGCCGTCCATGCCCTCATCCGAGCCGAAGGCGAGCGCCGGATCGTCGGGCAGGCGCATCGCGATCAGCGTCGCGGGACCGCCACGGAGCGCGAGCCGGTAGTAGCGCCGCGTGCTCGCCTGGCCGGCGAGGGCCGTGCAGGCGAGGAGCTCGGCCCCGGGGAGCGCCGCCCGCAGCACCGGTCCGAGGTCCATCCCGTCCGTGTCCACGGCGCTCACGCGCCCACCGCGGCCCGCCAGCGCGCGGCGAAGGCGGCCGCCGTGGGCAGACGCTCCGCGGCCTTGGGGGCCATCGCCTGGGCGATGGTGGCGACCACCTCCGGCGGTAGCTCCGGGCAGCGCTCACCGAGGGGGACGCCCTGGCCGAGGGCGATCTGATAGAGCAGGCGACCGGGGTTTCGCTCCGTGAAAGGCGTCGACCCCGCGAGGGCCTGGTAGAGCAGCACGCCGAGCCCGTACACGTCGATGCGCGCGTCGATGCCGCCTTCGCCCGTGAGGAGCTCCGGCGCCATGTAGGTCGGCGTGCCGATGACCTCGCCGGTCCGCGTCAGCCGGTCGAGGCCGTGCACCTTCGAGGTGCCGAAGTCCACGAGGCGCACGGCCGCCGTCCCCTCCGCGCGGTCGTCGAGGAACACGTTCGCCGGCTTGAGATCGCCGTGCAGCACGCCGTGGGCGTGCGCCGCCTCGAGGCCCGCCGCGATGCCGAGGGCGATGGGCGTCACCCTCTCGAGGGGGAGCGCGCCCGTCCGCTCGAGGCGGGCGTGGAGCGTCTCTCCCTCGAGGAGCTCCATGGCGAGGTAGGCGCGGCCGCGCTCGTCCGTGCCCACGTCACGCACCCGAACGACGGCGGGGTGGTCGAGGGCCATCAGGATCGAGCCCTCGCGCTTGAAGCGCCGCTGCATCTCCGGGTCGCCCGTGAGCTCCGGGTGCAGGAGCTTGAGCGCCACGGGACCGCCCGTCGCCTCGTCCCAGGCCCCGAACACGGCCCCCATGCCGCCCGCGGCGAGCTTCGCGCGGACCTCGTAGCGCCCCGCGAGGCGTTCCCCGAGGGCGGGCAGCGGCGTCGTCGGCATGGGGGGCGACCATAGACGGCCCCGGCCCGAAACGTCACGAGACCGGGACCGAAGGGGGGCCGCCCGTCCAGCAGCGGCGGCCGGGATGGGGCAAGCTGTGCTCGTCGCTGCCGTACTCCGTTGGTCGAGCCATGAAGCCCGCCGTCCCCGTCCTCCTGCTCTCCCTCGCGTGCGCCCACGGCGCGCCCCCGCCGCCCGCCTACGTGGACGGGGACCCGGCCGGGCCGCCGGCCCTCGAGGCGATGCCCGCCCATCCGGCCGGCGGGCGGCCGCCCGGGATGAGCGAGACGATGGTGTTCGCCTGGACGCTCTCCGAGCAGGCCTTCGACCTCCCGGACCCGCCCCCCGCGCCCATGGACCCGACGGTGGCGGCCGTCGAGGCCTGGACCGCGCAGCATCTTCAGCCCTGGCTCGGCGACAAGAACCGCATGGTCGAGGCCGCCCGCCGCGAGCTCGACGTCGCCGCCGACGAGATCATCGAGCAGCGCATCGTCGCGGGCGCGCTCGTCGGGCTCCTCTACGAGGACGTGGCGCGGGTGCTCCTCTCCATCCCCGTGCCGCAGGAGATCGCCGACGAGGAGCCCGAGATCCGCGAGGCCTACGAGTACGTCGTGGAGAGCCAGGCCGAGCCCTTCCTCGCGCACTCGCGCGCGGCCTACCGCGCCTGCGCCGGCAACTCGCGCGTCGAGGAGCGCTTCGCCGCCTTCGAGCGCTTCTGTTCGCAGCGTCGAGCGAACCTGCCGCTCACGCGGGACGAACGCGCCGAGGGGACGGTGCTCGAGGTCATCCGCGAGTGACGCTCGGGGCGGCGCTCGGGGAGCTGGCGGCGGCGGCGACGGCGCCGGTCCCGGATGCCGCGGCCGCGGAGGCCCTCTTGGCCTTCGAGGAGCTCGTGCGCAGCTGGCGCGCGCGCACGGACCTCGTGGCGGGCGAAGGCGCGGCGCTCCGCGAGGTGCTCTTCCTCGACGCCTTCGCGCTCGCTTCGCCGGCGCTCCTGCCGGAGGCCAGCCGCGTCATCGACGTCGGGGCCGGGGCCGGGGCCCCGGCGATCCCCCTCGCGCTCCTTCGGCCGGACCTCGTGCTCACGCTGCTCGAGCCACGGCGGCGCCGGGTGGCCTTTCTGCGAACGGCCGTCGGCACCCTCGGCCTCGTCGGGCGGGTCCGCGTCCTCGAGGGGCGGCTGGACGACCCGCCGGGCCCCGAGCTTCGCGGGGCCTTCGACGTGGGCTTCAGCCGCGCGACCTTCGCGCCGGACGAGTGGGTGCGCCGAGGCGCCGCGCTCGCGCGGCGGACCCTGGTCCTGGGCGCGGCGGAGCTTCCCGCGGGGGCGGTCTCGGAGACGCGCTACGCGGTCCCCTCCACGGGCGCCCCGCGAGCCATCGGCGTCTACGGCGCCTGAGCCTCCCGGCGACGCTCAGCGCCGCGACGGGATGATCTGGATGCGCCGCTGCATGCCCTGGCCCTGCGACGCCGTCTCCACGCCCTCGAACTTCGCGAGGCTGAGGTGGATGACCCGCCGGTCCCGGGCGCTCATGGGCTGGAGCGTCACCACCTTGCCCTCGGTCACGGCCCGCTTCGCTTCGCGGCGGGCCATGGAGACGAGGCCCCGGTCATGCCGGTCCCGGTAGTCGCCGCTGTCGACGATGATGTGGCGCCGCTCCTCGGGGAAGCGGTTCAGGATCTTGTTCAGCAGGAACTGGAGCGCATCGAGGGTCTGGCCCTTCTTGCCGATGACCCGGCCCGCGTCCTCGCCGACCACGTCGAGCACGATGCGGTCGGCGTCCTCTCGGATGTCCACGTCCACGTCGAGCTCCATGAGCTCGAGCATCTCGTCCAGGAGCTCGGCGGCCTCTTCGCCCTTGCCGTCGCCGGCCTCGCCGCTCTCCTCGTGCGAGAGCGTCTTGGCGCGCGGCGCGCTCGGCTGCTCGCCGACGAAGAGCGCCCCGTCCTGGGGCTCGTTTTTACGATCGTCCACGTCGCTTCCCCTTCTTGCGGGAGGCCTTCCGCGAGCCGCTGCGGCGGCGGGGGTTCGCGGAGGCTCCGGGTTCATCGCTCGGCGCATCGACGGTCTCGTCCGAGGGGTCCATGTCGCCCTCGGCGTCGTCCTCGCCGGTCGTCGCCGCGTCTTCTTGCGCGTCCATGCGCGCGTAGATGATCCGCTGCTGGATCATCGTGAGCGTCGAGTTGGTGACCATGTAGAGGCAGAGCCCGGCCGGCAGGAAGAGCATGAACCCGCCGATCATGATCGGCATCAGGTACATGAAGAGCCGCGCCTGCGCGGGGTCCATGGTCGACGGCGTGAGCCGCTGCTGGAGATGCATGAGCACGGCCACGAAGGCCGGAAGCACGAAGTAGGGATCGGGCGCCGAGAGGTCCTGCAGCCAGCCCACGAAGGGCGCGTGGTACAGCTCGAGGTTCGTCGAGATCGACCGGTAGAGCGCGAACCACACGGGCATCTGGAGCAGCATCGGCAAGCACCCGCTCGCCGGATTCACGCCCTCCGATTTGTACAGGCCCATCACGGCCTGGCCCTTGAGCTGCGGGTCGTCCGCGTACTTCTCGTTGAGGGCGTCGAGCTTCGGCTTCAGCGTCCGCATCTTCGCCATCGACTGGAAGCTGCGGACCGTGAGCGGGAAGAACGCCGCCTTCACGAGGATCGTCAGGAGGATGATCGCGAGGCCCCAGTTCCCCGCGAAGCCGTGGATCCACCGCAGCAGGTCGACGAGCCAGTTGGCCAGAAAGCTGAACCACCCGAGGTCGACGACCTCGGGGAGGTGGTGACCCGCGAGGCGGAGCGCGTCACGGTCCGCGGGCCCGACGTAGCCCAGCGTCCGCTCGATGTAGGGGGGGCCGGGCGCGAGGGTGACCTCGTCGTACGTGAGGTGCGTCTCGAGGAGCGTGCCCTGCACGTCGTCGAGGCTCGGGCCACGCAAGGAGGCCTCGAGGTGGCACTCGCCGGCGCGTCCGTCGGCGGCGGCGATGGCGTTCGCGAAGTAGCTGTCGACCACGCCGGTGAAGCGCACGCCGCCCCGGAACGTGGCGGCCTCCTCCGCGAGCCCGGAGCCCTCCTCGCGCTCGACCTCGCCCTCCTCCTCGTCGCTCTCCGAGTGGAGGCAGACGCCGAAGCTGAGCGCGGTGGACGGCCGGCCGATGAAGCCCGCGTCCTCCGCCTCCTTGCTGACGTAGTGGTAGGTCGAGTAGCGGACCTTGATGGGGCGCGGACGGTCGCCGAGGTTCTCGACGCGCACCGTGGACCAGAGCTGGAAGGGCCCGGCGCCGGCCTCGATGCGCCGGCTGATGCGCATGCCGTCGCCTTCCCAGCGGAAGCGCACGGCTCGCGCGGAGAGCTGCTCGCCCTCCCACACCGCGTCCGCCGGCATGTCGACGCCGGGGATGGCCAGAACGAAGGCGTAGTACGCCTCCTTGTCGGTCGTGACGAGGTTGAGCGGTGCACCGCGACCGTCCGTGAAGCGCTCCTCCCGGGGCTCGAGCTTCACGAGGCCCGTGTTCAGGTTGGAGAGCTCCGCGTGGAAGGCGTCGGTCTCGATGCGGAAGAGCTCTTCGACCTCGCGGCGCTCGCTCTCCGTAGGGCCCGCGGCGGCGGTGGCCGGGGGCTCCGCAGCCTCGGCGGGGGCAGCCTCGACGGCCTGCGTCTCCGCGTCGGAGGGCGCGGCGTCCGGCGGGACGTCCGACACCAGGTACGAACCGACCAGGGCGACGCCGAGCAACGCCAGGATCACCATCTGTCGCTTCGGGTCGTCCATCGCCGGGCGGGGGCAGGTTTGGTCGGGGGAAGGGAGGGCGCAAGCCGTCAGCGTGACGCGGCGTGCGCGGCGCGGGCCGAGGCGGCCTCCGCAGCCTTGCGGCCGGCGCGCTGGAGCGCCTTTCGGGCGGCGTTCACCTCGGCGTGAACGCTCGCATAGTCCAGGTCGGCGTCGAGGCCCCGCTTCGCCACGAAGACGATGTCGGCGGGAGGAAAGAGCGCGCGATTGCGCCGGAAGACCTCGCGGACGACCCGCTTGATGCGGTTTCGCCGGACGGCGTTCCCGACCTTCCGGGTGACCGTCACGCCCAGGCGTGCCGAACCGGTCGGCGCTTCGGAGACGTGCACCATGATGATGAAGGAGCGGGTGTGGACCTTGACGCCTTGGCGCTGGACGCGGCGGTAGCTGGCCCGAGCGCGGACGCGGTCCGTGGGGCGGTAGGTCGCGGCGCCCGGAGTCTCGGGCCCCCGCGTCACGGGGCGCTCAGCGCCTCGCCCGCGTCGGTCCCGGGAAGGGCGCATGCCACGCCGGATTACTTCTTGTAGACGCCGACGGCGAGGCGCTTCCGCCCCTTGGCGCGGCGGGCAGCGATGACCTTGCGGCCGCCGGCCGTCTTCATGCGGGCGCGGAAGCCGTGCGTGCGCAGGCGGCGGGTGCGGTGGGGCTGGTAGGTACGCTTCACGGCGACATCTCCGTTGGGAGGGCCGCGAAAGCAAGCACGCGCTTCCCCCCGCGTCAAGCGGTCGAGGGCGCGCCCAGGAGCCCCTCGTCCCGAAAGCTGAAGTGGCGGCTCGCCCCGATCACGACGTGGTCGACCACCTCGATGCCGAGGACCTCCCCGGCGCGGCGGAGGCGCTCCGTGAGGGCGAGGTCGTCCAGGCTCGGCGTCGGGTCCCCGCTGGGGTGGTTGTGCGCGAAGAGCACGCTCACGGCGCCCGCCTCCACGAGCGGCCGAAAGGCGTCCGCGGGCTCGACGAGACACGCCGTCCGCGAGCCCTTCGCGACGAGCCGCTCGCCCATCGGCCGTGCCTTCGCGTCGAGGGGAATCGCCACGAAATGCTCCTCGCGAAGCCCGCGCATGCGCGGTCCGAGCGTGGAGAAGGCGGACGCGCTCGAGGTGAGCGGCGGAAGGCGGAGGGGCGGCGCCTGCGCCACCCGCGCGCCGAGCTCGAGGGCGGCCCGAAGCCGGGCCCCGGCCCGGGGACCCACGCCCACCGCCTTCAGCGTCGCCCCGTCGACGTCTGCCAGGCCCTGGAGGCCGCCGACCCGCGAGAGCAGCGCCTCCGCGAGGCGGCGCGCCTCCGGGCCCCGGCCGAGCACCTGAGCGAGGAGTGCGGCCGGCGCGGCCGGGCCGGACCGGGCGGCGTCCGGGACGAGCGCGGGCAGGGCGATGGTGCGGCAGCTCATGCCGCGCGAAGAGAGCACGCGCCGTGCCGAACGGATCCTTCGGCAACGAAGGTGCCTGGACGACTCTCGGGGCGGCGTCCGCCGGCGCGGCACCGGCCGCCGCCCTTCCGTCCGGGCTCCGGCGCTGCTATCGCGCTCCTTCCGTGACCCCGCAGCGCCAGCGGCTCGTGCTCGTCGCCCTCATGTGGGCCGGCGCGCTCCTCAGCGTGGCGGCCCTGGTCGCGGCCCGGCGCGAGGCCGATCGGCTGCCCCCGGTGCCCCGCGCGCCGGGTGCACCCCCCGTCGATGCCGTCGCCGCGGAGGGGGCGCCGCCTCCCCGTCCCGCCGTCCCGGCGCCCCCGGCGGCGCCACCGAGCGTCTACCGCCTGGACGCGCGGCATACCGGACGCAGCCCCCATCGGGGCCCGGACGCGGGCCAGCTCCTCTGGTCCGTGGAGCTCGGCGCGCGGGTGACGGCCCAGCCGGTCGCGGACCGCTCGGGCACGCTCTACGTCGGGGCCCACGACGGGGGCTTTCACGCGATCCGCGACGGCCGGGCGCTCTGGCGCCAGGACCTCGGCGGCCCGGTGTGGTCCACGGCGGCCGTGGACGACGCGGGCGTGATCTACGTCGGAAGCGATGCCGGCGCCCTGCACGCCTTCGGCTCCGGTGGCGGGCTTCGCTGGCGCCTCCAGCTCGAGGGCGACGTCGACACGGGGGTCCTCCTCGGCCCCGGCGGCGACCTCTATGTCGCGGCCGGCCGGTGGGTGCATCGGGTGACGCGCACGGGCGAGCTCGTGTGGCGCTACGCCGCGGACGCGAAGATCTTCGCGACTCCGGCGGCGCTCGGCGACGGCACGCTGGTGGTCGGCTCCCAGGACGACCACGTGCACGCGCTGACGCCGGAAGGCGAGCGGCGCTGGGTCTACCGCACCGAGGGCGACGTGGACGCGAGCCCGAGCATCGGCGACGACGGCACCATCTACGTGGGGAGCGACGATCGGCGCGTCTATGCGCTCTCCCCCGAGGGCCAGCTCCGCTGGTCGGCCCACGTCGAGGGCATGGTGCGCGCGCCGCTCGGGCTGACGCTCGACGGCGCGGTGCTCGCGGGCGTCTTCGGGCCTCGGCCGCGCCTGATCGCGCTGGATGCCGCGACGGGTCGCGAGCGCTGGACCTTCTCCCTCGCCGTCGCGGACACCACCGAGATCGGCGTGGCGAGCGGTCCCCTCGTCGACGCGCAGGGCAACGTCTACTTCGGAGCCCACGACGACTACCTCTACGCCCTGACCCCGCGCGGCGAGCTTCGCTGGGCCGAGGCGGTGGCCGGCGACGTCGACTCGAGCCCCGTGCTGATGGCGGACGGCACCCTCGTCGTCGGCAGCGACGACGGCCGCCTCTACGCCTTCGGCCGTCGCTGAGGCGCGGCGTCTACTTCTTCTTCCGACCGAAGAGCTTGCCGAGCAGGTCGGACTTCGGGGCGGCGACGCTGCCGCTGGACGATCCGGACTCGCCGGCGCGCATGCGCGCGAGGCGCACCTGGCGGACGGCATCGATGTTCTTCGGGTTTCGCTCCGCGACCTGCTCGTAGAGCCGCAGGGCCTCCCGGTGGCGGCCGAGGCGGAGGGCGATCTCGGCCTTCACCATCAGCGCGCGCTCGTGCTCCGGGTTCCCGTCGAGGGCCCGCGCGAGCAGGTCGTTCATCCCCTGCGCGTGCATGCCCGAGGGCCCGCTCTTCCGGAACATGATCTCGGCCTTGGCGGCGAGGTAATCGGCCTCGTCCGGCATCATCTCGAGCACGTGGTCGACGTAGGTCTCGGCGCGGTTCCAGTCCTTCCGGCGGAGGAGCACCTCGGCCTTCTGGAACTCCATCGCGGCGTCGAGCACGAGGGCGATGCGCCGGTCCGACTCCGGCGTCCCCCCGCCGTCCTGCACGCGCTTCCGGTAGTCCGCGGAGAGCGTCTCGTCGCTCAGCGTCTTCTGCGCCTCGGTGAGGTGGTGAAAGATCGTCTCCGCGTGGCGCCGAAGGGGCTCCAGCTCCTTCGGCAGCCGGTCCGGATGCCAGGTCTTCACCTTCTGGAAGTACGCCTTCTGGATGTCGCTCGCGGTGGCCGACATCGGCACGTCGAGCATCGCGTAATAGGTCTGCCGGTCGATGGACTCCGCGTAGGCCACGACCTCGTCCCAGCGCGCGCTCGTGGCGTCGTCCAGGTTCCGCGGCTTCGGGATCATGCTCTCGGCGCTCGGCGGCGGCGAGACCGTGCTCCGGCCCGGCGGGCGGGACGAGCCCGTGGGAGGCCGCGAGGATCCCGTGGGAGGCCGCGAGCTCGCGGGCGCCGGGGGCTGCATCGAAGGGCGGCTCTCCGCGACGGTCTCGAGCGGCGTCGGACGGGCCGCCGGCGGCGGGGCCGAGCGATGCGTCGGAGGGAGCTCGATGGGCTCGGCGCCGGGCACCGACGAGGGCCGCATCTCCTCGTCGAGGCCCGGGAGGTCGAACTCCTCGGGAGCCGGAGCCGGCGGCGCCTTCGGCGCCCGGGCGGCGTCGATCTGCGCGCGCACGCGCTCGCGGTTCGAGCCGAGCGCCGGCGTGCTGGTCCGGATGCGCTCCTCGAGCTGCTGGGCGAGCACGTGCTCGGGCACGGAGCTTCGGCGCCCGTCCACGTAGTGCTCGAGCCCGCCCGTCAGGCCGAGCAGGTAGAGCACGCGCCGGGCGATTTTTGGGTCGCCGTAGCTCTCGAGCAGCTCCGGGATGGGCCGTGGGTCCGCCCGCAGCACGTCGAGGAAGGCCTGCTCCTTGTCGACCAGCCGGAAGCGGTCGACGAGCTTCGAGGCGAAGCGCACCGGGTCATCCCCGAAGCGTTCGAGGATGCGGTCCACGGCGTCTCGGCGAAGCCGCGCGCGGAGCGACGCCGCGAGGAGCGCGTAGGGGTCGACCTCCCCGCGCAGCGCGTCGTCGCCGCAGAGGTCCGCCTCGTAGAAGGCGAAGGGCGCCTTCTGGCGGCGGAAGAGGGGCAGGAGTCCGCGCTCGAGGGTCTGGGCGCCCTCGATGAGCCGCGCCCGCACCGGCCGGCCCCCATGGAAGAGGATCCGGTCCTGGCCCGTGACCTCCGCCCCGTCCGGCCAGACCGCGAGCGTGCCGGACATCGATCGGTTCACGATCGAGAGCAGCACGTGCTGAAGGGGCGTCTTGTCGAGCGTCCCCGTCGCGACGGGCGTCAGCGTCACCGCTGGACTCTCTCAGAGCCCGCGCGACCCGCAAAGCGAAAGGATGGGAGCGCCCCGGGAAGGGCGCGTCCCCTCACGCCGGGACGCTCCAGGTCGTCCCCTCGGGCGTATCGTGGAGCTCCACGCCGGTCCCCGCGAGCTCCGCCCGGATGGCGTCGGCGCGCTCGAAGTCCTTGGCCGCTCTCGCGTCGACCCGGGCCTGGATGGCGGCCTCGACGTCGGCGGCGGTGATGCCCCGGGCAGCCGCGCGCCGGTCCCGGATGCGCAAGAGAACGGCGCTCGCATCCTCGCCCCCGAGCCCGAGCTCGGCCTCGAGCGCGGCGAAGGCCTCGTGGGCGGCGTCGACGAGGCCGCGGGCGACCTTCCCCTTCTTGCCCTTCGCTTTCTCGGTCAGCTCGTTCGTGGCCTTCAGGAGCTCGGCCATGGCGGCGAGCGCCTGAGGCATGTTCAGGTCGTCGTCGAGGGCTTGGCGCAGCGCCGCGTGGAAGCCCGCGATGCCCTCCGGCGGCGGCTCCTGGCGGTCCACGATGCGCTTGGGCGGAATCGCCGCGAGGCGCCGCTTGGTCTCGTAGAGGTACTCGACCCGGCGCTCGGCCTCCTCGAGCTGCGGGAAGCGGGTGACCTTGCCCTCGTCGTCGACGTCGAAGTCGAGGTTCAGCGGCGCGCGGTAGTGCACCGTCATGGTCCAGAGGCGCACGGCCTCGGGCTCGACGCGCTCGAAGAGGACGCGGGCCGTGAAGAAGTTTCCGAGGCTCTTCCCCATCTTCTCGCCGTTCACCTGGACGAAGCCGTTGTGCATCCAGTGCCGGCAGTAGGTCTTCCCCGTGGCGCCCTCGCTCTGGGCGATTTCGTTCTCGTGGTGCGGGAAAACCAGGTCGAGGCCGCCCGCGTGCAGGTCGAGCGTGTCGCCGATGTGCTTCGTCGACATGGCCGAGCACTCGATATGCCATCCCGGCCGGCCCGTGCCCCAAGGGCTCTCCCAGCCGCCGGCGCCGCCCTTCCAAAGCGCGAAATCCGCCGGATGCCTCTTGCGGCTCGTCTGCGCGACGTCGAGGCGCTCGCTCGCACCACTCTTGAGCGCGTCCAGCGTTCGGTGCGAGAGCTTGCCGTACTCGGGGAAGCTCTCGACCGCGTAGTAGACGTCCCCGTCGCTCGCGTAGGCATGGCCCTTCGCGATCAGCGTCTCGACCATCGCGATGATCTCGCCGAGGTGCTCGCTCACCTTCGGCTCGACGTCTGGATCGAGGTTGCCGAGGCGGCGCATGTCCTCCTGGAAGTGCTCGGTGAACTCCTCAGCGAGCGCCGCAGGCGTCACGCCCTTTTCGCCCGCGCGCTTGAGGATCTTGTCGTCGATGTCCGTGATGTTTCGGACGTAGTTCACCGCGATACCGCTCGCGCGGAGGTGGCGAATGAGCACGTCCCAAACGACGTAGCAGCGCGCGTGACCGAGGTGCGCGTAGTCGTAGACCGTAGGTCCACAGACGTAGATCCCCGCTTTGCCGGACTCGGGACCGGCGAAGGGCACCTTGTCGCCCGTCAGCGTGTCGTAGAAGCGAAGGGGGGTCGGCTCACTCATGCGGGACGGAACATGGCATCCGCGAGACGGCCGGCAAGACCTGACGCGGTGAACGCGCCCGAGACCTGGCGCATCGGTCGCGTGCTACACCCGCGGGCCCATGACGCGCACCGACGAACGTCTCCGGCAGCTCGAAGAGGACCTCGCCGCCCAGGGCGCCGACCGCCTGCGGCTCGAGATCGTGCGCCGCGCCCGGATCTTCAAGCGGAGCTGGGTCGAGATGGCCGAGGTGCTGACGCAGGTGAAGCGGAGCCAGGTCTATCTCGAGTGGGGCTACGAGGACTTCCAGCGCTATTGCGCCGAGGAGCTGCTTCTCACGAAGGCCACCGTCGACAAGCTCACGGGCTCCTACGCGGTGGTCGCGGAGCACGCGCCGCAGGTGCTCGACCGCGACGGCGTGGCGCAGCCGCTGCCCAGCGTCGACAGCGTGAGCTACCTGGCGAAGGCGCTTCGCCAGCAGGAGCGCTCGGAGGAGGCCGAGGACACGCTCCCGCCGGATCCGGAGGCCCTCGAGGGGTTGAAGCGGGCGGTCTTCGACGAAGACCAGTCCGTCGCCGTGTTGCGGCGGAACTTCCACCCGCTCGTCTTTCGCAAGGTGGAGGGCACGGAGACGCGCGAGGCCCTCGAGAAGCTCGGGCGCGCGGGGGCGCGCCTCGAGCAGCTCATCCTGAAGGTCCAGGAGCTCGACGAGGACATCGACGGCGGGACCGCGGAGGCCGCGCTCGCGGCGCTCGTGCGGCTCCGCGAGGAGGTCGAGGGGCGCCTCGTGGAGCTCCGCGAGGACCACACGCAGAAGGCCGGCTGAGCCGGCCGTAGGGCTTCAACGGCAGCCGAGATTCAGCGGGAGCGCGAAGCTGCGCCCGCAGATCCGATGGGGCACGGCCTGCCCGCACTCGGCGGACGTGCGCACGCTCAGGGGAGCGCGGCGCCCGACCCTATCGTCGAGGGTGGAGCAAGCGGGGATCGGAGGCGAAGGCTCGACCGTGCCGCTGCAGTCGAGGTCCCAGTCGTAGAAGCTCGTCGGGAAGCTCGTCGGGCACGCCGGCGCCGGGAGAAGGCAGAAGCTGTCGGCGCGGCCGCAGGAGAAGCCAGGACCCCCGGCGCATGGGCAGCGACGGGAGCCCGGCGTGCAGGAAAGCGGCTGCTCGACGAAGCCCCCTGCGCCCGGATTCTGGAGGGCGTTCTGGTCGTTGCAATCGGTCGCCGGGAACCCGCCGGAGCAGCTCCGGATGCCTACGGGCGCGTAGCCATCGTCGTCGAAGTCCTCGAAGACGGCGTTCGCGGCGTCCCCGCAGTCGTCGTCGAGGCGGTTGCAGATCTCCGGAGCCCCCGGGTAGGCCGTTCGGCGCGTATCGTCGCAGTCGCGGTCGGCCCCACGCGGCTCGCGATCCGTCGTACCGCTCGGGCAGAAGCAGGCGGCGATGGCCGGAGCACCGTCGGCGGCGAAGCCGTCGCGGTCGCCGTCCTCGTAGCAAAGCGTCAGGAGCCCCTCGTCGACGGCACCGTCGCAGTCCTCGTCGGCGCCGTCGCAAGCCGTCTCCGGCACCGGCGCGATGGAGCAGCTCATGGCGAAGGTGCCCGTCTCCGCATCGCAGGCTTCCACGCCTGCGGCGCACACCCCGAGCGCCGTGCAAGGCCGGCTCTCGCCTTCCTCGCAGAGGCAGCCCTCGTTCGCCTCGCCGCTGCAGTTCTCGTCGACGAGGGCGCCTGCGTCGCAGCGTTCGCGAGCCGCGGGCGAGACGTCCGGGCGCGTGTCGTCGCAATCGCCGGCGCGCTCGCTGAGACCGGGGGTGACCGTGCATCCCTCCTGCGTCATGCCGCCTTCGGCGCCGAAGCCGTCGCCGTCGGCGTCCTCGTAGAAGACTCGCAGCACACCCTCGTCGGTCAGGCCATCGCAGTCGTTGTCCACACGATCGCACGCTTCGACGAAGGACGCGCCCACCAGCGTGCTCGCGTCGTCGCAGTCCCCGCCGCAGATGCGCTCGCCGCCCTCCTCCACGTTGCAGCACGCGGCGTCGGCGACCCCATCTCCGTCGGCGTCCCGGAACCCGAAGGTGCGCGGATCGCAGTCTTCGTCGTGGTCGGCGACGTCGCAGACCTCGGAGTTGCCCGGGAAGCGATTCGGGTCCGCGTCGTCGCAATCGTCGCCACCACATGCGAGGTCGGCGTGTCCGTCGCCGTCCTCGTCGACGCAGGCGCGGCACGTTCGGCTGCCCTCGTCGCAGGCCATGCTCTCCTCGCAGGGGGGCACGCCGGGGACGCAGCCGTCGGCGTCGGCCAGGCGAGCGCCCGGCGCGCAGAGCTCCTCGCCGTTGCAGAAGAGCCCGTCATCGCAGCCTCGGGCGCAGACCGAGCCCGCGTCGACGCCGAGATCCGCGATGCTTCCCCGGCCGTCCCCGCACGCGACGACGGCGCACAACGCAATGGCCGCTCGGGCCCTGTTCCGAAACGTACGACTCCCCATGATTCCCTCCCATGCGCACCCTACACGGGAGCCATCTCTCACGTGATTACGAGCGCTTACCGCCTCTCTCGCGGAGCGCATGGGTGCTGCCGGGGCCGCAGCGCGGGCCTTCCGGCTTGCGCCTCTGGCGGGATGCGGGTTCCTTCCCCGCATGGCCCTCGACGAGCTCGTCCTCCGCCGCCCCGACGATTGGCACGTGCACCTTCGCGACGGGGCGATGCTGGCCGGGGTGGCGCCCTACACGGCGCGGCAGTTCGGGCGCGCCATCGTCATGCCGAACCTCAAGCCGCCGGTCACGACGGTCGCGGCGGCGCAGGCCTATCGCGCGCGGATCCTCGCGGCGCTGCCCGAGGACGCGGACTTCGAGCCCCTCATGACCGCGTACCTCACGGACACCATCTCGGCGGACGAGATCGAGGCCGGGTTCCGCGACGGCGTGTTCACGGCGTGCAAGCTCTACCCGGCGAACGCGACCACGAACTCGGCGCATGGGGTGACCAGCATCGCGCTGATCCGCGGCGTGCTGGAGCGGATGCAGCGCATCGACATGCCGCTCCTCATCCACGGGGAGGTCACCTCTCCGGAGATCGACGTCTTCGACCGCGAGGCCGTCTTCATCGAGACGGTGCTCGGTCCTCTCCGGGCGGAGTTCCCCGAGCTCCGCATCGTGCTCGAGCACATCACGACCGCCGAGGCCGTCGCGTTCGTGCGCGGCGAGGGGCCGAAGACGGCGGCGACGATCACGCCGCACCACCTCGAGATCAATCGGAACGCGATGTTCGACGGGGGCCTTCGGCCGCATATGTACTGCCTGCCGACGGCCAAGCGCGAAAAGCACCGGCTGGCGCTGCGCGAGGCCGCGACCTCCGGGAACCCGAAGTTCTTCCTCGGCACGGACTCCGCGCCGCACGCGGTGTCGGCGAAGGAGTCGGATTGCGGCTGCGCCGGCATCTTCGGCGCGCCTTTCGCCCTCGAGGCCTACGCGAAGGTGTTCGACGAGGAGGGCGCGCTCGACGCGCTCGAGGGCTTCGCCTCGGAGTTCGGTCCGGCCTTCTACGGTCTCCCCCCGAACCCGACGCGGGTCCGCCTCGAGCGCCAGCCCGTGGAGGTCCCGAAGACCCTCGCCCTCGGCGGCGACGTCGTCCGCCCCTTCCACGCCGAAGCGACGCTCGCCTGGCGCTTCGCCGGCGCTGCCTGACGCTCGCGCGTCACCGCGAGGCGCCGGCGATCCAGTCGGCGAAGGCCGCGACGCGCGTCATCACCGTCGCCGACTCCTGGCACCGGCGCGTACGGTCGATGGCCAGGCTCACGATCCCCAGCTGCCGGAGCTCCCCCTCGACCGCCGCGAGCACCGGCGCTCCGGAGTCGCCCGGGCAGACCCCGGCGCGAGGGCTGGCGGCGCACGAGCGCGTACGTGCCATCGCGCGCACGTCACCGTGAAAGCAGTGGAAGGGCGAGAGAAGCTCGAGGCGCGCTTCTCGGAGGCGTGGCCCGCCCGCACCCCGAGCTCGGGTCCGGCCGAAGCCCCACACCCGGAGCGGCTCGCCCTGCGCGAAGCGCGCGTCGTCGCGTACGAGCGCGATCGGCGTCGCGCGGGCGCCCTCCACGAGCCGGAGGACCGCGACGTCGAAGCCCCGCTCGGGATGCGCTGGGTCGTAGCGCGGATGGACGCGAGCCTCGGCCACGCGGATCGCTTGCGTCGACCGGTTGCCCATGCGCACGCGCCGTACCCGCCGTGCCCGGCCGTCCAGTGCGCGCACGCAATGCGCGGCCGTGAGGACGGCCTCGGGCGCCACGAGCGCACCGCTGCAGCTCCCGCTGATGGTCCCGAGGCGCCAGGTGAAATACGTGGCCGCCGCACCCTGTTCCGGCGGCAGCGGCTCACCTCCGTATACGCCGGTCGTCAGGGCCCAAACGACGCCTAATAGCGCGAATCCCATGGACTTTCGCCGCGTCGTCATCCTGGCCCCGAACCCTGTGAAATGCGGTGTAATCCGCCAGATGAAAGACGGTGATATTCGGTGAGCAGACGCTCGACGAATCGGTCGAGCCCCCCTGCCACCCGCCGGAGCCTCCCATGGGCCGCCTTCACCGAACGGACGATACGAGCCTCACCCTCGCCGAGCGTACCCTCGTCGGTCGCGCCGAGAGCTGCCACCTGAAACTCCGGGACCGTCGGGTCTCGGGCCAGCACGCGCTCATCTACTACGATGCGGGACGTTGGTGGCTTCGCGATCTCGGCAGCCGTAACGGGACGTACGTCGATGGTCGCGTAGTGCAGCCTGCGGAGCCACGGCCGCTGGTGCCGGGGAGCCGCCTCCAGTTTCACGCGTCGGGCGCCGCGCCCTGGCTCTTCTCCGACGATGGACCACCGCGCGCGTCCGCTTTTCGGCTCGGCGCGGCGGGCTCGGGCGTACGCGAGGAAGCGGTCGTGGTGGCGGACGCGGGGTTCATGCTGCTGCCGGAGGTGAACGCTCCCGAGGTGCAGATCCACGCTCACCCACAGGGCTGGTCCGCGGAGTGGGTCGTCTCCGGCGAGACCTTCGAGCCAGCCGACGGTCAGACGCTGAGCCTCGAGGGGACGACCTGGCGTCTCTCGCTTCCGCCCCGCGGGCCGGGTACCTCCCTTCCGCCTCCCACGGAGTCCGAGCGCTCCGACTTTCGGCCGGGGCTCCCCTTCTTGCACCTCCGGGTTCGCGTGAGCCGGGACCGCGAGTCCGTGCAGGTGGTCGCCAAGCTCGGCCGCCGCGAGGTCCGGCTCGCGCCACGGGCGTGCCACGAGCTTCTGCTGCTCCTCGCGGAGGCGCGCATCGCGGATCAGGCGCAGCCCCAGCTTCGCCCAGCGGAGCACGGGTGGGTCTACGCCGACCTGCTGGCCGAGGAGCTCGGTCATGGGCGAGGGAAGCTCAACGTCGACGTCTGCCGACTTCGCAAGCAGTTCGCTCGCCAGCTCGGTATCTCCGATGCGGCCGGCGTCATCGAGCGTCGCCCTCGGACGCAACAGCTCCGGGTGGGCATCGAGCATCTCGTCGTCGAGCCCATGTGAGCGCGCGGCCTCCGGAGGCGCGCTTCGTCGCGCTCGGCCGCGCACGTAAGCTCGCGTGGTGCGCGCCTTCTCGCTCTTTCTCGTCCTCCTCGCCGCCTGCGGGGAGAGCTCACGCCTTCCCAGCCGGGACGCCGGGGACGGCAACCCCGACGCGGCGGTGGACCTCGGACCGCCCGACCTCGGCATGGACTTCCGGCGGCCGCCGGTCTGCGGGGACGGCCTTCGGGGCGAGGGGGAGACCTGCGACGACGGCAACGACGTGGCCGGCGACGGGTGCAGCGCGGTCTGTCTGACCGAGCCGGGGTGGCGCTGCCCGGCGCCGGGCCTTCCCTGCGGGCCCGAGGAGTGCGGCGACGGCATCCGCGCGGGCACGGAGACGCTCGGCGAGGAGTGCGACGACGGCGGCACGGCGCCCGGCGACGGCTGCTCGTCCGAATGCACGGCCGAGGACGGCTGGGTCTGCGACGACGCGGGCTGCCGGCGCACGGTCTGCGGCGACGGGACCGTCGAGGGCTCGGAGAGCTGCGACGACGGGAACGACGACCCCTTCGACGCCTGCGCGCGCTGCCAGGTCGTCCCGAGCTGCCCCGCGGGGCCCTGCGTGGCGGTCTGCGGCGACGCGCTCCTCTTCCCCGGTGAGGCCTGCGACGACGGCAACCTCGAAGACGGCGACGGCTGCTCGGCGACCTGCACGCTCGAAGAGGGCTTCGCCTGCGTCGACGTGACCGAAGCGAGCGGCGGGGGCGACGTCACGGCCGAGACCATCGAGGTGAGCGTCGTCTTCCGGGACTTCATCTCCCGCGCGGTCGACCCCGCCTCGACCCTCACCCATCCGGACTTCGCCGACACGGTCGGCAGTCAGGGCATCTCCCGGGACATGGTGGCCGCGTCCCTCGGGCCGGGCGGCCTGCCCGTCTACACCGGGAACTGCGAGCGCGGGCGCGAAGATCCCCTCGACTGCCGCGGGGACGGCCGGGGCAACTGGCAGACGCACTCCGAGGCCCTCTTCGACCAGTGGTACGGCGGTGGCCCGCTCGCCTCCGAGGTCAGCCAGGTGCTCACGCTCACCGAGGTGCCGGGCCGCCCCGACGTCTTCCGCTTCGGTGCGAGCGGCGGCTTCTTCCCCCTCGATGGCCTCGGCTGGGTTGGCGCCGGCATCGAGCGGGCCGACTGCTCGCCGCCGCACAACTTCTACTTCACCACGGAGGTCCGGGCCTGGTTCACCTTCGAGGGCGGCGAGGAGCTGACCTTCGCCGGCGACGACGACGTCTGGGTGTTCATCGGTGGGCGCCTCGCCCTGGACCTCGGCGGGGTGCACGGCTCCGAGACTGCGACGGTGCGCCTCGAGGCCGACGGCACGGCCGTGTGCACGGGCGAATGCGTCGAGGCGCGCCGGGACCTCGGGCTCGTGCGGGGGCAGCTCTACGAGGTCGCGCTCTTCCACGCCGAGCGCCGCGGCTGCGGCTCGAACTTCCAGCTCGACCTGGCGGGCTTCGACCGCGTGCGGACGCTCTGCGAGGAGGTCTGCGGCGACGGTATCCTCACGCGTGGCGAGCAGTGCGACGACGGCAACGACGACAACGACGACGCCTGCGCGAACGACTGCACGTTCAACCTGATCTGAGCCGGCCTCAGTCGACGACGATCTCCAGCGAGGAGCCCGTGGCCCGGTAGGCCCAGCTCGTCGTTCCGTGGGCCTCGCTGGCCTCGTAGCCCTCTGCGCCCGAGCCCCGGCGGACGCGCACCGTGCCGCCCCCGGGCCCGATGGCCCCAGCGTGGATGGCGGCCCGGCAGATCACCGAGTCGGCCGTGTAGGGGTTGCTGCCCCAGAGCCCGCCGCCGCTGAGGCAGTTCTCCGGGCAGGTGAGCGTGACCGTCTCGCCCGGCTCCATGCGGACGCTCCCGAGGCCGTCGCTGCAGGTGAGCCGGCCGCCGTCCTGGTCCGGGGGCTCCCGCCGCGGCGCCGCGAAGCTCCCGTCCGCCCCGACCGCCCGCGCCAGGATCACGTGCTCCCGGCCCCGCTGGCTCCGGCTGGTGATCCCGTTCGCCTCCGAGCCCGGGTTCGCGCGCGGCGCGGGCACGCGCTCGACGTAGGCGAGGGGCCGGTCCGGCGCGATGGCGCCCGCATGGAGCAGCGCGGCGCAGAGCGACGAGGAGAGGTCGTAGACGTCGCTCCCGTAGACGGCCTGCCCGGTGCAGTCCGTCGGGCAGCGCACGAGGGCGGCGGGGAGGTCGCGGAAGACCCGGGACGCCGTCACGTCGCAGCCATCGATGGCCATGACGTCGTCGGGGAAGCCCGGCGCCTTGTCGCCGCTGGCCGTGTCCGCGTCGCCGCCGGCCGTCGTCGCGGGCGGGGCCTCGTCCGGCTTGGGAGCCGAGGGCTTGCAGGCGATGAGGAAGAGAGCGACGAGGGCGATGCGCGGCATGGACCGTCCACTATCCGGGGGGCGCCCGCCGCGTCGACCGACGGGGAGCTTCGTCCCTCAGCAGTCGCAGCAGGGATTGCAGGGGTCGGGCTCGGGGCAATCGACGCGCCGGGTATCGTCCGGAGCCAAGCACTGCCACCAGCCCGGGACCAGGGCCTTGAAGGTGACCGAGCGCAGGACCTCGCCCTCGGCCATGACCTCGATGACCGCATCGAGGGTCGTGGCAACCACGGGGCACCCTTCCTGGATCGGAAAGAGCATCGCGGAGGGGATGGTCCGGTTCGGGAGCGGCGTCAGCGTCCAGCAGACCGTCGTGTCCGGGACGGCGCTCGCCACCGCGTCGGGCAGCCCATCCTCGTCCGTGTCGAGGCCGCTCGGTGCGGCGCAGCCCGCGCTCGTGACGTCGAGCGCGAGGCTCGCAATGGCCTCGGCGCCGCCGGAGACGTCCCGCACCTGAACCGTCACCCGGGCGCCCTCGAGCTCCGCGGGTACCGTGAACCGAAGCGCGGCGGGAAGGACCTCCGGCTCTGCCGGCTGACGGAAGGGCGTACGGACCACGATCCAGGAGCGTGCCGCCGGATCGTCGTCACCGTCGTCGGGGTCCGTGCCTGCGATCAGCTCCTCCGCGTCGCTCGTCCCGTCCCCGTCCGTGTCGGTCCGTCGCCGGTCGAGCCCCAGGATGCGCTCGGAGACGTCCCACACGCCGTCATCGTCCGAGTCGAGGTCGAGAAAGTCCGGAGAGCCGTCCCCGTCCGTGTCCACCGGGGGGGTCTCCGGGTCGTCGTCACCGGCCTCGTCGCGGTCAGGATAGCCGTCGAGGTCCGCGTCCAGGCTTCGAACCGGCATGCCATTCTTCTCGGGCCACCAGCCCGTGAGCTCATCCGCGTCGAGAATGGTGTCGCCATCGGAGTCCCGGTCGCGGAAGTCCGGGGCCCCGTCCGCGTCCGTGTCTCGGGGCGCCAGCGGGTCCTCGCCGAGCTCGCCCACGTCCCCGAGGCGGTCCCCGTCGTCGTCGGCGTCGCGGAAGTCGAAGATCCCGTCCCCGTCGAGGTCGCCGGGAATGCCATCCGTCGCGAAGGCGTCCTGGACGTCGGGCCGGCCGTTATCGTCCGCATCGAGGTCCCGGAAGTCCGGCGTTCCGTCCTCGTCGCTGTCGGGCAGGTCGCCCCTCCGGTCGCGCGGGGCCCCCTCGACCGCGTCGGCCAGGCCGTCCGCGTCGCTGTCTCCATCGAGCCCGTCCGGGAGCCCGTCGCCGTCCGTGTCCGGTCCGCTCCCATCGGCCTCGAGGCCCTCTTCGGCGTTGGTGATCCCGTCGCCGTCGGCGTCGCCCTCCGGTCCCAGGCCCGCGTCCGCGTCCGCGTCCGGTCCTGCGTCCGACAGCGTCGGCCCATCGGCCGTCGGGCCTGCGTCCGCGGCCGGGCTTGCGTCCGCCGTACAGGCGAGGGCCAGGAGCCCGAGCGCAGTGAGACGCACGCACCCGCGCCCCTCCCTGCGTCGGGGAAGGGCGGGGGCCTGGGCGGGCCGCTGGGTGTCGGTCCGGCGGTGCATGCGGGAGTGAGGAGCCTGGCGGCCCCGTTTTGGCTCGCCGAGACGCTCAGGGCGTCGCCGCGGCCGTGGTCACGGTCACCGTGTAGCTCGCGATGGTCGCGAGCGCCGAGAAGGTCGAGGCCACGATCACGTAGCGGTCCCCCGGGTCCATGCGGAGGCCGGTCACGCGGCTCAGCGCGGTCGTGCCGAAGTCGTCGTCCCCGCCGAGGCAGCCGGTCTCCGGCATCGACGGGTCGAAGAGATCCGCGTCGTAGACGTGGAGGAAGCCGTCGGCGCTCCACGATGCGTCGATGGTCAGCGTGAGCGGCACGCCCTCCGAGTTCGTGATGTAGAGCTCGTCGAAGAAGTGGTTCGCCAGGCCCCCGAAGGTGCAGAACTCGGAGCCCCGATCCCATTGCGGGTCCGTGCGCTCGATGGCGCCGGTGAAGACCAGGCCGGCGCCGCCCGCGGCGGGCACCTCCTCCGCGCAGAGGTTGCAGCCATCGCCGAGCGTCCGGTTGCCGTCGTCGCAGCTCTCACCGACCTCGACGGTCCCGTTTCGGCAGGTCGAGGTGACGCAGCCCGTCGAGCGGCAGATGGTCACGGGCGTGACGTCCAGCTCCACGCACGCCGCGCGGATGCACGCGAAGCCCGGACGGCAGGGGCTGTCGCAGGCGCCGCAGTTCAGGGGATCCCATTGCGGGTCCGAGCAGAGGTCCCCGCAGAGGTTGAAGCCGAGCGGGCACTCGCTGCTGACGGCGCAGCGGCTGTCGACGCAGACCTGACGCTCGCCGCAGACGGCGCCGCAGAGCCCGCAGTTCGCGGCGCTCGAGGTCAGGTCGACGCAGGAGCCCTCGCAGTTGGTCAGCCCGGGGTCGCACTCGAGCTCGCACGCACCGAGCTCGCAGGTCTCGTCCCCGAGGCAGAGGCCGTTGCAGCGGCCGCAATGCGCCTCGGAGGTCCCGAGGTCGAAGCACCCGCCGTCGCAGGCCGTGAGCCCCGGCGTGCAGGTGAGCTCGCAGCGGCCCCCGTTGCAGACCTCCGCGTCCCCGCAGGCGATGCCACAGCCCCCGCAATGGACGCGGTCGGTCGCGAAGTCCACGCAGGCCCCTTCGCAGTCCGCGAGGCCCTCGGCGCAGACCAGCTCGCAGGAGCCGGCGTTGCAGAGCTCGCCCGCGGCGCAGGTGACGCCGCAGCCGCCGCAGTTGAAGCGGTCCACGTCGAGGTCCGCGCAGGTCGCCCCGCAGTCCTCGAGGCCCGTCGGGCAGAAGTCGTTGCACACCCCGGCGCCGCACACCTGGTTGCCTGCGCAGGCGGTCCCGCAGGCGCCACAGTTCACGGGATCGCGGAGCGTGTCGACGCAGGCGCCGCCGCAGGACGTCAGCCCCCCGGGGCAGTTCGGCGCGCAGGCGCCGGCGACGCAGACGTCCCCGGGGTCGCAGACGGTGTCGCAGGCTCCGCAGTTGGCGATCTCGCGCGTCAGGTCGACGCAGGCGTCGCCGCAGAGGGTCTCGCCCAGCTGGCACTCGAGCACGCAGGCGCCGGACTCGCAGACCTGGCCGTTGGGGCAGCGCGAGCCGCAGGCGCCGCAGTTGCGCCGGTCGCGGTCGAGGTTGCGACAGAAGGCCGACCCTTCCTCGACGCAGACCTCGAAGGCCGCCGGGCAGGCCACGGCGCAGGCGCCCTCGGCACAGACCTGGTCTCCGCCGCAGACCGTGCCGCACGCGCCGCAATGGTCCGGGTCGAAGCGCGGATCGACGCATTCGCCGCCGCAGGAAAGCAGTGGTGCGGTGCAGGTGCTCCCCATGTCGAGGAACGCTCCATCACCGGTCTCGCCACAGCCCACGAACGTGAGCGCGGCGAGCGCAAAGAAAGCTATAAGCAGGCGCCTCATCCCGAATCCCCTCTCGCTGTCAATCGAAGTCGAACGAACCACGCGGGTTCGATGCGCGGGGCCGAACGGACCCCTCGCAGCTCCCCAGTGGCGCGTGCCTTCACTCACGGCTCGAACGGTCGGCAGTCCCGCGCTGCCGGGCCTTTGGCGCCGGGTCCCGATTGACGGCTCAGCGCAGGAAGAGGAGGGCGACGCCGGCGCATGCCAGCACGGCCCCGACGAGCCCGCCGGGTCCCACGCGCTCCTTCTCCATCACGATGGCGAAGGGGAGGATGAGCACCGGCGAGGTCGCCATGATGGCCGCGGCGACGCCGGTCTCCGTGTGCTGGATGGCGACCAGGGAGAGGCTCACGCCGATGACGGGACCGAAGATCGTCCCGATGCTCGTGTCTCGGAGCGCCCGCCGGTCCCGAAGCCCCCTGGCCACGAGCCCCCAGCGCCGGGTCAGCGTGAAGAGCAGGACGAAGGCCCCGAGCCCGGCGTAGATGCGGATCTGCGTCGCGGCGATGGGGTCGTAGCTGCCCATGCCGCGCTTGCCGACGACCAGTCCGACGCCCTGTCCCACGGCGCCGAGCGCTGCCAGCGTGATGCCGCGCTTCAGCGCCGGACCCTGGGTGCCGGCCGTGCGGTCGCGGCTGACGACGGCGAGCACGATCCCGCCGAAGGTCAGCGCCATGCCCGCGAGGTCGGTCCCGCCGAGGCGCTCGCCCAGCCACACCCAGCCCGTGAGCGCGGCCACGGCAGGCGCGAAAGCCATCACCAGCGTCGCGAGGCGAGGTCCCGCATCGACGAAGGCCCGGAACAGGCAGAGGTCGCCGAAGGCCAGGCCGATCACGCCGGAGAGGCTCAGCCATGCCCAGGCCTCGGCGCTCGCGTCGAGGGGGAGCGCCTGCCCCCGCAGCGCGAGCGTGACCAGCGAGAGAAGGGGCACGGCCAGCACCAGCCGGACGAGGTTCACCGGGAGGCTCCCGATGCGTCGCCCGGCCGCGCCGAAGAAGAGGGCGCTCATCACCCAGCAGAACGCCGTGGCGAGGGCCGCGGTCTCTCCGGCGGGCAGGCTCATGGCGCGTGGGTCTGGGCTGGGTGGGGCGACCCGTCAACGTCCGCGGCGGCGGGGGGACGCCGTCCCTCGGGGAACGGTAGGGTGGCGCGCATGCATCGCGCCCTCGTGCCCAGCCTCCTCGTGCTTCTCTTCGTCGCTCCCGCTCGGACCCAGGCGCCGGGACCTCTCGCCGTCGCCCTCGGTGCGGACTTCGGCTGCGGCCTCGGGGCCGGCGGGGACGTGCGCTGCTGGGGTTCGAACCGAGACGGGCAGGCTGGCGGGCCCGGCGACGTCGTCCCGACGCCACGCGCCGTGGCGGGCCTCGACCAGGTGAAGGCCATCGCGGTGGGCTACGCGCACGCCTGCGCGCTCCGGCAGGACGGCGCGGTGTGGTGCTGGGGGGACAACGGCTACGGCCAGCTCGGCACGACGGACGCGGAGGAACGAGCGACCCCGGCGGCCGTCCCCGGTCTCTCCGACGTCGAGGAGGTCGCCCTCGGCGGCTTCTTCAGTTGCGCCCGGCGCGCCGACGGCGCCGTGCTCTGCTGGGGGAGCGACTCCAGCGGTTCCCTCGGGACGGGGAGGTCGGGGGAGTCCCGCGCCGAGCCGCGCCCCGTCCCCGGCGTGCGCGGTGCCACGCGGCTCTTCACGGGCCGAGGCTTCGCCTGCGCGCTTGACCGGCGCGGCCGCGTGCGCTGCTGGGGCAGCTCGTCCCATGGCCAGGCGGGCACCCGGCGCCGCGTGCGCCAGGCGCGCCCGACGGTGCTCCGGGGCGTCGGCGCCGACGACGAGCTCATCCTGGCCGACGGCTTCGGCTGTGCGCTGAGCGATGGCGCCCTCCGCTGCTGGGGGCAGAACCTGCTGACCATCGGCGGCAATGGGGACGTCGGCATGCACCCCGCGCCGGTTCCGGAGACGCGGCTCGCGGACGTGCAGGCTTTCGCTGCGCTGAAGGAGGAGGCCTGCGCCGTGACGGGCGGCGAGGTGCGCTGCTGGGGCGTGAACCGGCGCCAGCAGCTCCAGGTCCCCACCCCGGAGATGGGCGGCATCGTGCTCGTGCCGACGGCCGTGCCGGGCGTGAGCGACGCGACGGACGTCGTCATGGGCTACTACGCGCAGTGCCTCCGCCGCACGAGCGGCGAGTGGGCGTGCTGGGGCTGGAACCGGGGCGCGAGCTACGGGGCCGTGGGCGTGGGGTCGACGGCCCGCCACGTGGAGACGCCGACGCGGCTTCCGTGGTGAGCCCGCGTCAGAAGGCGTCGAGGATCGGGCTCGGGACCGGGAAGGCGGTCATCTCGACGGCGACCTCGACGTCGTAGACGACGTTGCCGCGCAAGCGCTCGACGGCGAACCCCGGGGTCTGGAGGCATACGCCCACGGCCGCGTCGGCGATGCTGCCGTCGCTCAGGTCGACGCTGGGCATCCCCGCGAGCTGGCTCCCGCACGTGCCCGCCGCGCGCACGGCGAAGCGCGTGAGCTCCATCGAGGCCTCGTCGTAGGTGCCGACCCCCACGCCGGGAGGCGGTTCTTCGCGGCACTCGTCGCGGGCCACGCAGGGCGGCTCCGAGACCCCCGTGATGAGGATGTCCCGTCCGACGAAGCCCGCCGCATCGGTCACCGCGATGCCCGCCTCGTGGACACGCTCGATGCGGGCGCGCGTCAGCACCAGCTCCGTCGAGCCCTGGACGCTCACGCCCCTTCCGCGGAGGCCGGAGCTTCGCTCGCCGGCGACGTCGCGGATGACGACGTCGCGCACGTCCGCCCGACCGTCGTTCGCGAAGCGACGCACGAGCAGGCCGGCCTCGCCCGCGTCCTCGATCAGGACACGCTCCACGTCGCTCTCCGCTCCGTTGAGGACGAGGCCCCGGCCCCATGCCCCCTCGGGAAGCGCGCTGCCGGCCTCGGCGCCGCGCAGGTCGCGGATCAGCGCGTCCCGGAGCGTCAGGCGCCCGTCGTTCACGCCGATGCCCTCGATGCGCGCGCCGTCGATCACGATGCGCTCGAGCGTGCATTGCGCTTCCGAGAGGAACGCCCCCCCGCCGAAGAAGCCGCGCACGGCGCGGGTGTCGCGCACGACGACGTCCCGCGCCTCGAGGAAGGCGCCGCTCACCGTCACGCCGAAGGGGCCCGCTTCCCGGACGAGGATGCGGTCGAGCCGGTGCGTTCCGCCCGTGAGCGAGAACGCGAAGTTGATGAAGAGCGGGATCACCACGAAGAACCCGAAAAACGCCAGGTTGGGGAGCAAGAAGACGTAGGGCATCGCCTTGATGCCGACGAGCTTTTGCACGGCCATCAGTGGCGTTTCGAGGAGCCGGAAGAGCATGGCCACGGGCCATGCCGCCAGGGCGCTGAGCCGGGCCCCGAGGCCCCTCGCGTCGTCGGGATCGGTCACGGCCATGGCCTGCTCCTATGTCAGCGTTGACGCGCCCGTGGTGCCAAGGGCGCCACGGGCGTGCACGCAGAGGGGCCTACTGCCGCTCTTGCTCGGCGATCTGCTTGGCGACGTCGTCGACCATGCGCTCATAGGCCTGGTCGAGGGTCAACTCGCCGACGATCGCCTCATTCAGGCGCGAGATCAGCGCGTTGAACATCACGCGGTTGTTGGCATAGCCCTGCAGGTCGAACGCGACGGGGGAGATGCCTGGCACGGAGCCGGCAAAGGTCTCCAACGCGTGCTGGGCGCGGGGATCTTGGGTGTCGAACTCCACGCCGCCTTCGGCGAGGCCCAGATGGCCGGGGATGAAGAGGGTGCGGCCGTAGAACTCGGCGAGGGACAACAACTGACTGGCGTTTGGCTCCAGGTCCGAATCGTTGTTGAGGGGTCCGGTGCCGTCGGGCCGTGTGACTCTTGCATAGTAGTCCCAGAGTTTTTCCATGCGGGGTTTCATTTGGTCCAAAGAGTCATTGGCTCCCGACCCGACCAGAATGCGGTATAGTCGCTGGAAAGATGAACCGGCGATCCACTGGTAGTGATTCGCAAGCTCCTTATGGGCGCCATCGGGATAGACCTGCCGCTCCAACTCCTCGAGGGCACGGTCGACCGCGTATCCCATCCACTCTTTGGAATCTGAGAATTCGGGCCAGACGGCGGCAATGGCCGCCAGAGACATCATTTCTGTCACCAAGTGATTTCCGCCGAAGTGATGGAAATTCCGAAGGTATTGTGCGTGGCGCGCGGCGCCTACGATAACCGCTAATTCAGCCTCTTCGCTAAATGCAGGATGGCCTCGGAGCTCCGCGTAAACCGGGAGCCACGAATCAACGTAGCGCCGTGCGGCTTCAAGCGCTCGCCAGGAGGCCGAAAAACTTTGGCTTTCAGGTGGTGGGAATCTCCAGAACCAATCCAGCAGGTAGTTATTCACCTGAGCGACAAATTCGTGATGCCCCTGCGCTTGATAAAGGACCATCATTTCCCGAAGAAAGAAGTGACGGTGCAAAAACCATGTCCATTCCGGGTCGTTGCGTGGTCCGCGGCTCTCCCAGTCTATCGTTCCATCTTCGAGAAGCGCTTTCCCCTCCACTCCTTGAAACGAAAAATTCCCACGCCACGCGGCAAGACCGTTGATCAATGTTTGCTGCTCGATTGGCAGCGGATCCGGGAGCGCCCAGCTCGGGATTTCCTTTTCCCGAAAGTAGTTTAGTAACGTCTGTTTCGCGCCATCAACGTCCTGTTCGCCGATTTGGTCGAAGAACTCCTCCAACCCTGATGTATTAGGATCTATGAGCTGAGCGAGTTCAACGAGAAGTTCCTCCTCCGCATTGGCTGGTCTCTCGAAACTCTTTTTATCGGCAGAGCAGCCGACCAGAACGGCGAACCACGCGAGCAAGAGTGCTCTCCACATTTTACCCCTCTTTTGTGGGAAAACTCGCCAGCCCGCGCGCTAAAAGCCGTCCGAGTGGGCCAGAGAAAACAAGAAGGAGGATGCCTACCACGACCAAAATCGCTGGGGGCAAAACGACGGTCACCAAGAACGTCTGCCAATAGACCAATCCTATTTTTCCCCATGAAGCAGCGATACC
>JBCDGX010000003.1:0-28312 GCA_038750805.1 Myxococcota bacterium | reverse complement strand
TACGCGGGAGCTGATAGCGGAGGCTCTTCACCACGCCGGCGGCGTCCTCGGCGAGCTGACCCGCACGCCGCGAAGCGTTGAGGAGCGCCCCCTGGGCGGCGCTCGCGAGGAGCCCGAAGTCGAAGCCGCGAGGCTCCGGGGCGCGGGTCTCGGGGCGGGCCGTGGGCTCGCGGAGCGGGTCGAGCAGCTTCGGACGACCGCCCTCCCCGTCGCGCCAGCGCATCCACTCGACGACGGTGGGCCAGGTCCTCCCGAGGGACGTCGAGCCCACCACGAGCCCAAAATGCCCGGCGCGCAGCTCCACCTCGTGGATCTCGCTTCGCGGCACGGCGCGCCGCACGGCCCGCACGGCCGGCGGCCGGGCGAGCTCGTCGCGGGTCCCGACGAAGTAGAGGATCGGCGTGTCGATGTCCGCGAGCGTCACGGTGCGACCGTCGATGACGAAGCCGCCGCTGATCATCCGGTTGTGGATGACGAACTCGTCGATGAACTTCCGCAGCGCCGGCCCGGGCCAGGTCACGAAGCCCTCGCCCCCGAGGAAGCGCCGCCGCTGCTCGCGCTTCTCGAGCGCCTGCCGGTCGTGCAGCTTCGCGATGAGGTCGACCATCTGCCCCGCTTCCTTCCGGAGCGAGATCAGCTTGAAGCCGAGGCTCGAGAGGAAGCCCGGGATGCCCTCGAGCTCCTCGAGGGGCTTCTCGAGGGCGGCCTGGAGCGCGCGGTAGATCTGCTCCGTCGTGCCCTCATCCATCGCCGGGAGGTTCCGGTTCAGGTCCACGGGGCTCCCGAAGGTGATCAGCGAGGCGAGGCCCGCGGAGCGCCGAAAGGCCGCCGCCTGGTAGACGAACATCCCGCCCTGCGAGTAGCCGGCGAGGTGCACGTCCCGGCCCGTTCGCTCGCGGACCTGGTCGACGGCGGAGCTCACGGCGCGGACGTGGTCGTCGAGGGTGCGCTCGAGGCCCCCCTCCTCGTGCTCGGGGGCCCCGAAATCGCAGAGCCAGACGTCGACGCCAGCCTCGACGAGCCACGTGACGGCGCTGAGCTCCGGCGCGATGTCGTAGATCTCCGAGGCGACCATCAGCGGCGGCACGAGCAGGATGGGCCCCGTCGTCCCCTCGCCGTAGCGCCGGAGCTTGTACGTACGCTCCCGGTGCACGACCTCGTAGGGCGCAGACTGGGGCTCCGTCAGGTGGCCGACGCGGAGGAGCTCGAGGGCGTTCTCGGCGCCGGCAACGAAGCGCTCGAAGCGTGCGCGTCGTCGCGCCGCCCGCTCCTCGTCCCGGTCGCGCTCATCCCTCATGGCCCCGGGGATCTGCCCCCGTCGGTGGAAGCCGTCCAGCCGGCGTCAGGCGAGCGGGAGCACGTCGTCGCCGCGGGACTTGTAGTCCTTGCGGTCCTTCAGCGCCCGCGTCGCCGCGAAGACCGCCGCGTCGTCCCCGAGCTCCCTCTCCGGGAAGGCCGCCACGAGCGCCGCGCGGAGGGTCGCGCTGCCCGTCCGAACGAAGGGGTTCGTGGCGCGTTCGAGGCCGACGGTGCTCGGCACCGTGCAGCCGCCCTTGGCGCGCACGGCCCAGACGTCCCGGATGCGCTCCGCGAGGGCCTCGTTGTCCGGCTCGACGCTCCAGGCGAAGCGGAGGTTGTCCTGCGTGTACTCGTGCGCGCAGAGCACGCGCGTCGCCGGGTCGAGCGCCGCCAGGGTTTGGAGGCTCGCGTGCATCTTCGCCGGCGGCCCGTCGAAGAGGTAGCCGCAGCCCGCCGCGAACATCGTGTCCCCGCAGAAGGCGAGGTCCCCGAAGACGAAGCTCACGTGCCCGTCGATATGACCCTCCGTGAGGATCACCCGCCCCTCGACATTGCCGATGCGCACCGCGTCGCCGTCGTCCACCCCGCGCGTCAGCCCCGGCACGTCCTTCGCCCTTCGGGCGGGGCCGATCACCTCGAGCCCCTCGAGCTTGCCGCGCTTCGCGAGGTCCTTGTTGATGCCGACGTGGTCCGGGTGCGTGTGCGTGTTGAGCACGGTCCGGAGCTCGGCGCCGGTCTCCCCGAGCACCGCGAGGGTCCCGCTCGCCTCGGGGCCGTCCACCACCGCGGCGGCCCCGGTCTCGGTGCACACGACGAGCCAGACCAGGTTGTCCTTCCACGAGAGCACCGTGTGCACTTCGAGGCGCCCGTCGGCGCTCCGAAAGGCCTCGGGGATCTGGGTGACGACGTGGTCGATGGGCGGCATGGGGAGGACCCTCATGCGCCTCGCCGGCCCTCGCAAGGCCCCTCCGGGCCCGGGGCCCCTCGCGCGCCCTCTCGACGCGGCCCGTCACAGCCCTACGCTACGCCGTCTCTCCAACACCCCGGGACGCGATGGCCGACGGCTCCCCCACCGACAGCAGCTACGACAAGCAGGGGCGCGAGCGCTTCGAGCCCATCCGCGAGATCCGCGTGCGCGGCGCCCGCGAGCACAACCTCAAGGGCATCGACGTGGACATCCCGCGCGATCGCCTCGTCGTCATCACCGGGCTCTCCGGATCGGGGAAGAGCTCGCTCGCCTTCGACACGATCTTCGCCGAAGGCCAGCGGAAGTACATGGAATCGCTGAGCGCCTACGCGCGGCAGTTCCTGGACCAGCAGAAGAAGCCGGACGTCGAGAGCATCGAGGGGCTGCCCCCGACCATCGCCATCGAGCAGCGCTCGAGCGGCCACAACCCACGCTCCACGGTCGCCACCTCCACGGAGATCTACGACTACCTCCGCCTCCTCTTCGCCCGCGCCGGCCAGCCCCATTGCTGGGAGCCGGAGAAGGTGAAGAAGGACGGCACGGTCCTCGAGCGCTGCGGCCGGCCCATCCGCGCCGCGCACCCCACGATGATCACGGACGCCGTGAGCCAGCTCCCCGAGGGCACGCGGCTCATGGTCCTCGCGCCGGTGGTACGCGGGAAGAAGGGATTCCACCGCGAGGTGCTCGAGGAGCTCGCCGCCGACGGCTACGTGCGGGCGCGGGTGAACGGGGACGTCGTCGACCTCGGCGAGGCCCTCGCGAAGGACGACGAGAACCCGCTCGGCCTCGGGCGCTACGAGAAGCACGACATCGAGGCCGTGGTCGACCGGCTCACGGTGCGCGAGAAGAGCCGCGCGCGCCTCGCGGACAGCGTCGAGACGGCGCTCCGCACGGCGGGCGGCGTGGTCGTCGTCAGCGTCCAGCAGGAGGACAAGTCCTTCGAGGACACGGTCTACAGCGAGCATTACGCCTGCTCGCTGCACCCGGAGCGGAGCCTGGACGAGCTCGAGCCGCGGCTCTTCAGCTTCAACTCGCCCCAGGGCGCGTGCCCCGATTGCCACGGCCTCGGCGTGCTCCTGAAGATCGACGAGGACCTCGTCGTCCCGGACGCCTCCCTCCCGCTCGGCAAGAACGGCATCGCGGCCTTCAAGAAGAACGGACCCGCGGGCATGTTCGCGCGGCGGCTGATGCGCCGCTTCTGCCGGCGCTTCGGGGTCACGATGGGGACGGCCATCGACGCCCTGAGCCCCGAGGTGCGCCGCATCCTCATCCACGGCGCGACGCCCGCGGACGAGGAGAAATACGACGCCGAGTGGGAAGGCGTGATCCCCTACCTCGAGGGCTGGTTCGAGCGGACCGAGTCGAAGTGGGTGAAGGAGTTCCTCCAGGACTTCATGGCCGAGCAGGAGTGCCCGACGTGCCTCGGGCATCGCCTCAACGTGAAGGCGCTGAGCGTGACCATCCCGACCCACGAGCCGCTCCCCGCGGAGGTGGTGAAGGACCGGCGCCGGCTCGGGCTCACGGCGGACCCGCACCAGCTCAACATCAGCGACTTCTCGCGCCTGAACATCGACGACGCCGTCGAGATCGTGGACGGCCTCGAGCTCACGGAAGAGCAGAAGGCCATCGCCAAGCCGATCCACCGCGAGGTGAAGGCGCGCCTCGGCTTCCTCCAGAGCGTGGGCCTGGGCTACCTCTCGCTCTCCCGGCGCACCTCGACGCTCTCCGGCGGTGAGGCGCAGCGCATTCGCCTCGCGACGCAGGTGGGCTCGGGCATCGTCGGCACCGCCTACGTGCTCGACGAGCCGACCATCGGGCTCCACCCGCGGGACAACGCGCGGCTGATCCGCACGCTCCGGCACCTCGCGGACATCGGGAACACCGTGCTCGTGGTCGAGCACGACGAGGAGATGGTGCGGGCCGCGGACCACGTCATCGACATCGGTCCCGGTCCCGGCGTGCACGGCGGGACCATCGTCGCGCAGGGGACCATCCCGGAGATCAGCGCCGTCGAGGCCTCGCTCACGGGCAAGTACCTCAGCGGTGAGCGCGAGGTGAAGACGCCGGCGCCGGGCGAGCGCCGGAAGCTCTCGAAGAAGAAGGCGCTCGTGGTGAAGGGCGCCAAGCACCACAACCTGAAGAACGTCGACGCCGCCTTCCCCCTCGGCGGGCTCGTGGCCGTGACCGGCGTGAGCGGGAGTGGGAAGTCGACGCTCGTGAACGACATCCTCCTCCGCTCCGTGAAGCGCCACCTCCACGGCTCGCGGGCGAAGCCCGGCAAGCACACGCGGGTGAACGGGCTCACGAAGGTCGACCGCATCATCGAGGTCGACCAGTCCCCCATCGGGCGCACCCCGCGGAGCAACCCGGCGACCTACACGGGCATGTTCACGGAGATCCGGAACATCTTCGCCGGCACGCAAGAGGCGCGAGCGCGGGGCTACGCGAGCGGGCGCTTCAGCTTCAACGTGAAGGGCGGGCGCTGCGAGCATTGCGCGGGCCAGGGCGTCCGGCGCATCGAGATGCACTTCCTGCCGGACGTCTTCGTCGAGTGCGAAGTCTGCGGCGGGTCCCGCTTCAACCGGGAGACGCTGGAGATCACCGCCCGCGGGAAGACCATCGCGGACGTGCTCGCGATGACCTGCGAGGACGCGGCGGTGTTCTTCGAGAACCACCCGAAGATCCACCGCTACACCAAGTGCCTCGTCGACGTCGGGCTCGGCTACCTCACGCTCGGGCAGCCCTCGACGACGCTCAGCGGCGGCGAAGCGCAGCGAGTGAAGCTGGCGAGCGAGCTCGGCAAGGGCCAATCGCTCCGGGGCCAGCAGGAGCACACCCTCTACATCCTCGACGAGCCCACCACGGGTCTCCACTTCGAGGACGTCCGGAAGCTCGTCGGTGTGCTCCAGCGCCTCGTGGACCAGGGGAACACGGTGCTCGTCATCGAGCACAACCTGGACGTCATCAAGAGCGCCGACTGGCTCGTGGACCTCGGCCCGGAGGGCGGCGCGGGCGGAGGCACCATCGTGGCCGAGGGCACGCCGGAGGCCGTCGCCGCCGTGGAAACGAGTCATACCGGGGGCTTCCTGCGCGAGCTCCTGGGACTTCCCGCACGCGCCCGCTGACCGACGCCGTCGAGCCCCCGCGTCGCCGAGGCCGGAACGGGCCGTCGGGGTCCTTCAGGGCCGGGGGGTGCCGCCGTCTTCAGCTTCATGGGGAACGAAGCGCTCGCCGTCTCGCATGCTGTGTCGGAGGCGCCCGACGACGAGGAGCTCCTCTCGGAGATCCGCCGGCTCTTCAGCCGGGACGATTACCACCCGCCGCCGACGCCGAGCGTCGCCCTCGAGGTGCGCAGCGCGGCGGAGCGTGAGGACGCGACCATCGACGCCGTCGTGCGCATCCTCGAGCGCGATACGGTCCTCGCCGCCGAGACGCTGCGCCTGGCGCAATCGCCGAGCTTCGCCTCGCGCATCCCGCCGCGGACCCTTCACGAGGCCGTAGCCCGCCTCGGCCTCCGCACCCTCGAGAACGTGGTGTGGCAGGCGACGCTCGAGGCCGGGGTCTTCAAGCTCAAGGGCTTCGAGCAGGCCATGGAGTCGCTCCGCGCCCACAGCACGGCGACGGCCCAGCTCGCGCGCTTCGTCGCGCGGGAGGCGAAGCTCGCCAAGACCGAGCACGTCTTCCTCGTCGGCCTGCTCCACGACGTGGGCGTGGCGGCCCTCGTGGCGGCCCTCGCCGACGGTGAGCTCCCGACGGGCTCCCTCGAGGAGGCCGCGCCGGTCTTCGACATCGCGCACGAGGAGGCCGGCCGGCTCCTGACGCGCATCTGGAGGCTCCCGGCAGAGCTTCAGGTGACCGTCGGCCAGCACCACGCGGGCGACGACCCGACGCTCCTCGCCATCGACGTGGCTCAGTACCTCGCGGCGCAGAACGGCCGCGGCCTGATGCTCGCCGGGCACGTGCTCGACGAGGTCGACGAGGCCCGCGCCCGCGCCGCCGCCGAGGGGCTCGGGATCGACCTGGGCGCGCTCGAGGAGCCCGCCACCGCCATCGTGCGGGACACGCCCTGATGATGGGCCAGCGCCGGCAGCACGCGAGCTATGGCCAGGGTTCCCACACCATCGACGTCGAGCTCCTCGACGAGTCGGAGCTGATCGCGGAGCTCCGCGGCCTCTTCGCCCGCGAGGACTACCGGCCGCCCATGCCGCCCACCGTGGCCCTCGAGGTGCACGCGCTGAGCAAGCGCCCGGACGCGGACGTCGACGCCGTGGTGGCGCTCCTCGAGAAGGACGCCATGCTCACGGCGGACGTGCTCCGCATCGCGCAATCGCCCTCCTACGCAACGCGCATTCCGCCGCGGACACTGAGCGAGGCCGTGATGCGTCTCGGGCTGAAGAACCTCGTGCAGATCGTCTGGCAGGCGGCGCTCGGCGCGCGGGTCTTCAAGGCCAAGGCCTACGAGCAGCCGATGGAGTCCCTCCGGCGCCACAGCGTGGCCATGGCGCACGCCACGCGCATGGTCGCCGCGCACACCTCGGTGGCGGAGGACCAGGGCTTCCTCTTCGGGCTCCTCCACGACATCGGCTACGCCGCGATCTTCATCGCGCTCAGCGAGCGGCGGGGGCGCGAGCCCATCGACATCGCCAACGAGGTCGCGGCGCTCGAGGCGCTGCACCCGGAGGCCGGCGAGACCCTGGCCCAGGTCTGGAACCTCCCGAAGGAGCTCGAGCTCTGCATCGGGCACCACGACGTCGCGGAGATTCAGGGCTACGCCCATCCGCTCCTCGCGACGGGTCTCGTCGCGCAGGAGCTCGTCGAGGAGCTCGGCCACGGGCTCGCACACGGGAGCGAGCCGCTCGAGAAGGTCTCCCGGGCCGCCGTGACGCACGCCCGCGAGACCGTGGCCCTCGGCGATGCGGCCCTCGAGAAGATCCGCGAGCAGCTCGCCGAGCGCCTCGAGCGGGCCTTCGGCTGAGCGTCAGCCCGGCCAGGGCCCGGACGGCGGCGCGAAGGGGACGACGCGCTCGGCGAGCGCCGGCGGTAGCCGCTCGGCGAGGATGGCGTGCACCTCCCGCGGCGCGTAGAGCTGGCTGAAATGCATGAGCACGATGTGCTCGTTCTCCAGCCGGTCGGCGACCTCGAGGAGCTCGTCGAGGTGGATGTGGCAGCCGGCGCGGCTGGCCTCGAGGGACTTCCGTTCGTCGAGGAAGGTGCACTCGAGGATGAGCACCCGGGCCTTCGCGATCTCCGGGCTCGTCTCGAGGACGCGGACGAGCGTATCGGTCGCGTAGGCGAGCTCGAGGCGGTCCTGGTGCGCGAAGATCGCCTCGCCCGCGGCCTTCCGTCGCGCGATCTCCGGGCCCGGGAGCCCGACCAAGGCCGGGTCGAGCTTCTTCACGCGGTCGAAGAAGAGGTAGCCGAGCGAGGGCACGGGGTGGTGCGTGCGAAAGGCGCGGACCCAGAGGTCCTGGCGGAGCTGGCGCTCGTCCCCGGCCTTCATGGGGACGAGCTCCACGGGCAGCCCGTGGCGCGGGAGGCGCTCCATGGCGCCGATGGCCTCCGCGATGGCCGGCGCGATCGCTTCCGGGAGGAATACCTGCGGCGCGACCTTCCGGTGCAGAAGCCCGCGGATGCCGAGGAGGCCGAAGAGCGCCCCGGCGTGGTCACCGTGACCGTGGGAGAGGAAGATCCGATCGTTTCCAGCGAAGGCGCGGATGGGCATCCCCACGTCGAAGAGCGCCCCGAGCTGGGGCACCTGAAGCGAGGTGTAGATGCCGCCGAGCGAGACGCCGCGCACCGTGTAGGGCCCGGCGTCGACGTCGACGAGAAAGGAGCTTCGTGCCCTCCGGGCCACGTCGCGGCATAGCAGGCCGGGCCCGGGACCGCGAGGCCCTCAGGCCCCCATGAAGCCCGGCGGCCGGGCCACCACCCGAACGATCGGACCACGCCGCGGAGGCCGGGGCGGTCCCCGGCGGGCCGCAGACCTCGGCCGCGCGCCGGCCTGCGCGAGCTCCCGGAGCCGCGCGATGCGCTCTCCCGTCTCTGGGTGCGAGCGGAGCCAGCCGGGCATCTCCGGCGCACGGAAGGGGAGCCAGCGACGCTGCCGACGCTCGAAGGCCTCGAGCTTCGCCAGCGCCGACGCGAGGCCCGGCGCGTCCCCGGTGAGCCGGACGGCGCTCCGGTCCGCCTCGTGCTCACGGGTGCGCGAGAGGGCCAGGTTGAGGGCGCCGCTCACCACGGGCGCCGCCCAGAGGAGGAGCACGACGCTCCAGGGCACCGCCGGCGCGCCGAAGAGCACGAGGGGGAGCTGGAGGATGGCGAGCCAGAGCCCGAGCCGGCTGAGACCGCGGGTCAGGCCAGCGATGAGCGTCGCGTAGCGCATCACCGTGGTGTCCTGCGCGGCGATGTGGCTGATCTCGTGCGCGAGCACGCCGCGGAGCTCGCGGCGGTCGAGGAGCCGGAGCAGCGGCGGCGTGAGGCCGATGGCGAGGTCCCGGCCCTGGCCCGTCGCGAAGGCGTTCGGCGCCGGCGCGGGCACGAGGTAGAGGCGGGGCGTCGGCACGCCGGCGCGCGTCGCGAGCGCCGCGACCTCGGCGTGAAGACCGGGGACGACGTGGCCAGCCAGCGGCCGCGCGCCTTGCATCTGGAGGAGCCAGCCCGTCGGCACGCGGGGTCCGAAGAGGCCGAAACCGGCGACGGCGCCGAGGGCGAGGGCGAGCCCGAGGCCACCCCCGAGAACCCATCCGAGGAGCGCGAGCACCGCCCCGAGCCCGGTCAGAAGGGCCGCCGAGCGGAGCAGGTTGCCGAGCCGATGCTGCTGGAGACGACGTTCGAGCACGCCCCCGAGGTGCGCACGGCGAAGGGGCTCGTCAACGCTTCGAAGCGCGCAGGTAACGCTCCAAGGGCCCGGAACGACGAAGCTTTGTTGGGCGCGACGATCGACCGCAGCGCGGCGGCTTGTCCGCGGCCTGGGACGCGCTTAGCGACCTGCCGTACCCTTGGAGCGCCCGGCGGCGGCACACGCGATGACCTTTCTCGACAACGCATGGGACGTGTGGCTTCAGCTCGCGCCGTGGCTCCTGCTCGGAGCCGCGGTGGCCAGCGTGCTGCACGCCGTGCTCCCCCGGGGCCTGCTCGCCCGTCACCTTCGCGGGCGAGGCGGCGTGCTCAAGGCCGTGGCGCTCGGCGTGCCCCTGCCGCTCTGCTCCTGCGGCGTGATCCCCGCCGGCCTCGGCCTGAAGAAGGACGGGGCGAGCGACGGGGCGTCCATCGGCTTCCTGATCGCGACGCCGCAGACGGGCGTCGACTCAGCGTTGGTGAGCGCGTCCTTCCTCGGCTGGCCCTTCGCCCTCTTCAAGGTCGCCGCGGCCGGCGTCCTCGGCGTGGCCGGAGGCCTGCTGGTCGGGGGAGAGAGCACGACGCCCCTCATGCCCGCGGAGGCCGAGGGCGAGCGGCCGGGGCTCCGCGCCGGCCTGGCGCACGGGATCGAGATGATCGAGAGCATCGCCGGCTGGCTCGTCGTCGGCGTGCTGGCCAGCGCGGCGCTGACCACCTGGCTCCCGCCCACGGCCTTCGCGAGCCTGGACGGGCCTCTGGGGCTGCTCGCGGTGCTCGCGATCTCCCTGCCGCTCTACGTCTGCGCGACCGCGAGCGTGCCCATCGCGGCGGCGCTCGTCGCCGGCGGCTTCCCTGCGGGCGCGGCGCTGGTCTTCCTCATGGCCGGCCCGGCGACGAACGTGGCGACGCTCGGCGCCGTGAAGGCCAGCTTCGGGCTTCGGACCACGGGCATCTACCTCGGCGTCCTGGTGCTCGGCAGCCTCGGCGCGGGGCTCCTCTTCGACGCCCTACTGCCGTCGAGCGCCGCGGTGACGGCAGGCCACGAGCACGCCGGTCCGCTGGACGTGGCCGCGGGGCTCGCGCTCCTCGCCCTCCTCGCGCGCCCGGCCATCCAGGTCCTCCGGCGCGCCTTTCGGAGGGCTCCCGCGCCCGACGCGTCCATCGAGGTCGCCGTCGAGGGCATGACCTGCGGCGGCTGCGCGCGGCGCCTCGAAGGCGTGCTCGGCGCGAGCCCGGGCGTCGCTGCCGCGAGCGTCGACCTCGCGGCCGGCACCGCGCGCGTCCAAGGGCCCGTCGACCGCGACGCCCTCTGCGCGCTCATCGAGCAGGCGGGCTTTCAGGCCCACTGAGCGCCGCGCTCGCGCCGCTCAGCCCCGCTCGCGGAGGACGTGCCAGGCGTCGCAGGCGACCCGCGTGTCGAGCACCGAGCCCGCCGGGAAGTGCACGGAGACGTCGACGGCGCAGGACGCCGCCCAAACCCCGAGCCCCACGTGCACCCCGGGCTCGTGGCTGCCGTTGAACACGCCGCTGGCGCGCACCTCGCGGATCCATCGTCGCTCGCCGAGGCGCACGCGCACCCGGGCCCCGAGCGCGTCCGCCCCGTTCACGTCGAGGACGCGCAGCCGGACCCAATGCGCGTCCGGGGGCGGGAGGTCGTTGCGCCAGAGAACGGGTGCATCGTCGTGGCGGACGACCAGCACGTCGTCGTCCCCGTCGCGGTCGACGTCGACCAGGACGAGGGCACGCCCCTGGCCCCGCGCACCGAAGCCGAGCTCGCGCCCTTTCTCCCGGAAGCCCCCGAGGCCGTCGTTCTCGAAGAAGAACTCGCGGCCGTCGCTGCGGCCGACGTAGCCGGAGGTCTGGACCGCATCGACGTCGCCGTCGTGGTCCAGGTCCGCGAGCGCGACGCCCCAGCCCCATTGGCCCCAGCTGATGCCGCGCTCGAAGGCGGCCTCGTCGAACGCGCGCCCGTCTCCCTGGAGGTAGAGGCGGTTCCCGGTCCGATCGTCGTGCCGGAAGCGCTCGAGCTGCGTCGCGATGGACGTGACCAGCAGGTCGAGGTCCAGGTCCCCGTCGACGTCGGCCACGGCGAGGCCCATGGCGTTGGTCGCCCGGTTCACCCCGGCGGCCTCCGTGCCGTCCTGGAAGCGTCCGCCACCGACGTTCCAGAAGAGCCGGCTCGCGCCGAAGTCGGCGGCCACGTAGAGGTCCTGGCGACCGTCGTCGTCGAGGTCGCTGAAGACCGGCGTGAGCCCGAAGCTGCCGCGCCGCCCGAAGAGCGTGGGCCACCCGTCGGCCTGCACGCCGGCCCGCGCGGTCACGTCCTCGAAGGCCGCGACGCCCTCGCCGAAGCGGCTTCGCAGGAGCATCGTGCGCGAGCGCGGGAGGTAGCCGAGCTGCTCCTCGTAGACCCACTCCACGACGTAGAGGTCCGGCCAGCCATCGCCATCGGCGTCCCCGAAGCCGACGCTCTGGCCCTGCAGCGCCCGGTCCTGGATCGGCGTGGCGCCGAGCTCGAGGCCGCGCTCCTCGAGCCGATCCCCGCGGTTGATCCAGAGGTAGTGGCGCCGGTCGCCATAGGCGCTCGTGAAGACGTCGAGGTCCCCGTCGCGGTCGACGTCGTGCATGGCGACGCCGCTCGTGCGGTTGTGGAGCGTGACGCCCCAGGCCTCGCTCACGTCCGTGAAGGTCCCGTCTCCGTCGTTCAGGTAGAGCCGGTCCGGACCGCCCATCACCGTGAAGAAGAGGTCCGGCCAACCGTCGCCATCGAGGTCGCCGGCGGCGACCCCGCCCGTCTGCCAGCCCTCGTCGCAGACGTCGTCGCCGCCGATCGTGCAGGTCGCCGGGAAGTTGGGGTCCTGGTCATGGTCGAGGCCGACGAATCGTGCGACCTCGCGAAAGCCGAGCGAAGGGCCGAGGTCCGGCGCGCCGGCGTCGACGCCGAGGTCCGGAGCGGGCGCGGGCGCGACCACCGCGCGGCTCGTGGCTCGGGGAGGGCTCGACGGCGCGGCGAACATCCGGGCGGAACCTAGCAGGTCCTCGATCGTCTCCGCAGGCACGAAGCGACCTGCCCGCGGAGGCGGCGCCGCGCCGCACGACACGGTTCAGAGCTGACGGAGATCCGTGGGCAGGCCGAAGAGGATGCGGCCGATGGGCTTCAGCGTGGCCTCGTTGACCATCACGTGCTGGGTCATCGTGTGGACGTCGCGGAAGTGCCGCTGGAGCGGGTTGTGCTCGTAGATCGAGGCGCCTCCGCCCAGGTGGTACGCGGCGTCCGTCACGCGCGCCGCGGCCCGTGCGGCGTGCGTCGCGGCCAGCCGAAGGCTGGCGCGGGTCGGAGCGCCGAGCCCCTCCCCGACCCCGTCGCGCGCCACCGCATAGGCGTCTTCGAGCGTCGTGAGCACGAGCGCTTCCGCGGCGCGGAGCTCTCCCTCGGCATCCGCCATGCGGACCTGCGCGAGCTCGGTCTCGGCGAGGCTCTTCCGGCCGCGCTTCTTGGTCCGGGCCAGCTCGCCGAGGGCGTCCAGGGCCGCGCGCGCGATGCCTAGGCCCACGGCCGCCACACCGAGCGAGAGCAGGCCGAAGAGCGGAAAGCGGTAGAGCACGCCACCCTCCACCGGGGCGTCGGCGAACACGCACGCCGTGTGCTCCGCCGGCACGAAGACGTCCTCGGCCACCATGTCGTGCGAGCCCGTCCCGCGAAGCCCGGAGGTCTTCCAGGTGTCCTCGACCCGCGTGTCGCCGGCCCGCATGAAGAAGCTCCGGAGCTCCGGCTGACCACCGGGGAGGAGGCGCGGTCCCTCGCCGCCCTCCTCGAAGACGAGGCCTCCGCCGAGGCGGACGTCCGCATTCTCGACGCCGCTCGTGAAGGGCCAGCGGCCGCTCAGGCGGTAGCCGCCGGGCACTGGCGTGGCGCGTCCCAGCGGCGCGAAGACCCCGGCGGGGATCGACGCGTCGTCCGCGAAGAGCGCGCGGGCCCCGGCGCGCGGCAGGTAGGCCGCGAGGAGCCCCGTGGTGCTCCCGGTCATGACCGTCCAGGCCGTGGCCCCATCGCCGCGACCGAGCGCGATCAGGCTCTCGACGAAGACCCGCGGATGCACCTCGAGGCCCCCGAGGCTCCGCGGCGTGAGCATGCGGTAGTAGCCGTCGGCGGCGAGGGCGTCCGCGAGCGCCCGGGGCACGCGCCGCTCGGCCTCGATGGCGGGCGCGGCATCGCGAAGGCGCGCCTCGTAGGAGGCGGCGCGGGCGCGAAGGTCCGGGACCGGCGAGTGGGGCGAAGCGGTCATCGCCCCGCCTCGGTTCCACGCGCCGGCCGGCGCGCGCTGCCGGGCACGCCCACGAGCTCGGCATCGAAGTGGCGCTCCAGGCTCCCGGTCAGGCGCGCGATGGTCGGAAAGCGCGCCGCCAGGAGCAGCACGCCGACGGCGTAGAGCGGCGCCCAGTGAATCGGGGGGTGGCCCATGAAGGCCAGCACGAAGCCGACGAGGCAGACGGCCTCGCTCAGGGCGAGGGAGAGCACGAAGGGCGCGAAGCCCTTGGTGTGGGCGGCTTCGAAGAAGGCCATGGCTCCGCGCACCACCCGCTTCTTCGGGACCGCGTCACGAAAGAGCCCCGCGTCGGCGTCCTCGTCCGGCACCTCCTCGATCTGCGGACGCAGCGTGCCGAGGGCCGCTCGCCACACCAGCATCGGCACGACGACGCTCGACACGGCGATCATCACGCCGGCAGCGTTCAGCGCGAGCGCCATCGTCGGGTCCACGGGCTGCGGAGGCGGCGCGGCCACCTTCAGCACGAGCAGGTAGATGCCCGTCGAGGCGAGCATGGCGGCCCAGAGCACGAGCGGGGTGCGCATGCGCGCGGCGAGCTGGCTCATGGCCGGAGGGTCGCCGATCCCCGCTCGAGACGCACCTCCACGGCGCCGGCCGCTTCGCCCGGGTCGGGGGCGTAGAGGCAGACCCCGCCGGCGCCGACGTCCGCGCGCGCCAGGAAGCGGAGGCGCCGCGGGCGAAGGCGCGTGAGCGCTCGGAGCGTGCTCGCGTCGCTCACCACGAGCTCCCGCCACTGGCCGTCGCCGTCGTCCGGCGGCGCCTCGAGGACGCCGAGCTCCACGCCGCCCCACTCCACGGAGACGAGCGACCCCTCCTCGGGGCCGGCGCCGCGTCCCGGCACCTCGGAGCTGAGCCGCGCCCGGAGGACGAGGCGAGCCGGGGGCACGTCGAGATCCTCCGGCCAGCGCAGGGGGAAGTCGACCCGCCCTTCCCCGGCGGCCCAGAAATGCGCGCGCCCGCCCTCCGGGTCCGCGACGCCGGCGGCCTCGGCGCGCGCGTAGCGGAAGGCCTCGTGCGAGAGGCAGGCCACGAGCGCGTCCGAACGTTCGTCCCAGCGCGTGGCGACGGGCGCGCCGCGCACGGTCGCCTTCGCGACGAATATGGGCGTGGCCCCGAGCGCCGCGTCGAGGCGCGCGTTGCGCGGCTCCGGCGGAGCGGCCGCGTTCCGCGCGGCGTAGCTTGCGAGAACCTCGCGGACGCCGCGCGCGTGGCGAGGGTCCTCGGTCGCGACGACGTGCGAGCCGGGCTCCTCGGGCCGTCCGTGCGCGTAGATCCAGAGGAGCGCCCCGGCGCCGCCGTCCCGGTGCACCTGTCGGAGGAACGCCTCCAGCCAGCCGGCCCGGGGCCGGCCCCGGAGCCGCGCCCGGTCGTCTGCGAAACCGACCTCGCCCCAGACCAGGGGCTTGCCGACCGCGTGCCGCGCGAGCTGCTCCCGGTCGTCGATCCAGGCGCGGAGCGCCGGCAGCGTCGCCACGCGCGCGTCGAGCGCCGGGTAGGCGTGGGAGTCCGCGTAGTCCACGAAGGGACACTCCTGCACGCGCCGCCACTGGGCCCGCTCCCGCAGCGTGCGGTACCCGATATGTCCGGCCCCGACGAGCTGCCGCGGCGCGCGCTCGCGAACGAAGCGTGCCTGGCGCGTGACCCAACCGACCATGGCCGCGGCGCCGGCGGCGCTGGCCGCGCTGATCTCGTTGACGAGCTCCCAGGAGAGGATCGTCGGGTCCTCGATGTAGCGGACGCCGCTGATGGCGTTCGTGCGCCCGAGGAGCCGCTGGGCGTGCGCGCGGTAGAGCGCCTCGCAGGCGCTGCAGGCGTAGAAGCCGTCGAGCTCCGGGCCGTCCAGGTGGCGTTCCGCCGGAGCCGCCCCCGCCCAGCGCGCGAGCTGGGAGAAGCCACCGTAGTCCCCCCAGCGGTTCGCGAGCACGAGGATCACCCGCAGCCCCCGGGCGCGCGCCTCCACGAGCACGCGGTCCAGCTGCGCGTAGCTCTCGTCGACCCAGACGTCGGGCGCGAGGCGGAAGGCGTAGTCGCGACGCCAGGCCTGCCCGTCGTTCTCGCTCGCCTCGCCGAAGGCCCACACGCGCACGACCGAGAGCCCGTCCGCCACTACCGCGTCGAGGGTCTCTTCGAGGGCCGCGCGCCGGTCGGCCCCGTGCATCACCGCGACGTTCGCGCCCACGAAATGAAAGGGGCGGTCGCCGATGTGGAAGCGCGGGCCCTCGGCGCGCACGAAGACCCCGTCCTCGAGGGGCGGATGGGGCGGGCCGAGGGAGGCGGCCCCAACGAGGAGCGCGGACGCCGCGAGCACGGCGCGCGTCATGCGCGCGCGGTCCCGAACGCGGCCCGGCGCCAGTCGACCGGCGCGCCGCCGAGCGCCGCGAGGGCCTCGAGGAAGTCCGCGGGCGGCGGGACCTCGAAGCGCACGGGCTCGTCGCTCATGGGGTGCACGAAGCCGAGCTCACAGGCGTGGAGCATTGGCCGAGGGGCCTCGATCTCGCGGCGGCCGGCGCGGCGATGGTCCCGGACGTAGACGGTCTCGCCGACGAGCGGGTGGCCGGCCTCGGCGAGGTGGATGCGGATCTGGTGCTGCCGCCCCGTCTCGAGCCGGCAGGCCACGAGGCTCGCTCCGTCCAGCGGGAGGGACGCGACGACGTGCGTGATGGCGCGCCGCGCCTCGCGCGGGGGCTTGCCCGACGCCGGCCGGAAACGCCCGTGGGTGCCGCGGATCCCGTCGCCGCGGTTCGGGACCAGAATCGTGTCGTGGCGGCCGGGCCGCGCCTTTCCGTGCACGAGCGCCACGTAGGTGCGGCGCATGCTGTGCTCGCGGAGCTGGGACGCGAGGTGCTTCTTCGCCTGCACCGTCCGGCTGAAGACCAGGAGCCCGCTCGTCCCCTTGTCGAGGCGGTGCACGACGCCCACCGGCGGGTCGTAGCGACGGCCCTGGCGCCGCGCCTCCTGCCGCGCCACGCGGCGCAGGCGGGCCCGCAACTGGTCGGCGAGCGTGTCCCGATCGTCGTCGTGGTAGCGAACGCTGAGCACGCCCGGCGGCTTGTTCACGACGGCCACGAGCCGGTCGACGTGCACGAGCGCCTCCGCCGGGAGCAAACCGCTCCGGCGCCGGGGCGCGTCCGGACGCACCTCGACCCGCTCCGCCGCGACGCGGAGCGCCGGGTCGTCGGCCACCTCGCCGTCGACGAAGACGCGCCCGCTCCGGCAGAGATCGCGGGCCTTGCCCCAGCTCAGCTCGGTCTGCTCGCGCACCACGGCGGCGAGCGTCGGAAGCTCCGGGCGCGGTCGGGACGGTCGCATGGGCCAGGCGTGGCGCCGCGAGGGCCGGCGCGCCAGGCGCCGCTCAGCCGAGCTGCAGCGTGGCCTCGACGGTGCCGGTGCGGCAGCTCTCGACGCGGACCCGCACCTCGCCGCCGCCGGTGACGACGAAACGATGCTGCGCGCGCGTGCGCGTTCCGCTCGAACGCTGCAGCGCGACGCTCCCGTGACCCGTGAAGCGCCCCTTACCCCAGCCGTCCAGGTGACCGAGGTCCGCCCGGGCGTCCGTCGCGCTCGCGAGGGCGCCCCCGACGACCTCCACGCTGACGTGCGGCGACTCGGAGAAGGGCCGGCTCTTCGCCGAGGGAATGCCGAAGGTGCCGAGGTAGCCCCGGTTCTCGAGCGTCGCCGTGACCGCGTGGGTCCCCTCGCCGAGGGGCGTCGCCTCGAGCGAGAGGTGGAGACGCGGCAGCAGCGCCGCGCAGCGGAGGAAGACCGCGGACTGCCCGTCGCAGACGCCGGGCAGCTCCTCGGGCGGGGGGTTCCACACGCCGATGCGCGGATCGAGGCCGCCCACCTCCACCTCGCCGAGCTGCGGATGCATCACCGGCTTCCAGGGCCGCACGATGCGCCCCTCGTTGTGGGCCTCGTCCCAGCGCGCGAGCTGCAGCACGTGCTCCCGGTCGAGGTGCGAGTAGCGGTCGACGAAGCGCTTCCGCTCCGGGAGCCCGGCCTTCTCGAAGAGGTCCCAGAGCTCGCAGACCCACGCCAGGCAGCCGCGGTCGTGGTAGGCCCAATCGCTCAGGTCGCCGTGGAGCGGCGTATCCGGGTCGTAGGTGAACTGCTCGAAGCCGCTCACCATGGGGTAGCCCGTGAAGGCATCGGTCCAGGCCTCGACCTGGCGGAAGAGGGCGAGGTCCCCCTGGTCCATCTTCGCGTCCGGCGCGTCGCCCCGCGGCCGAATGTGAACGCCGCCGAAGGTGTGGAGGTTGAGCCACACGAAGAGGTGCGGGAGCTCCGTCGCCTTCTCGATGAGGGCCCGGGACTCGGGCGCGCTGCCGGGATGGGGACCGGCGCCCATCTGCTTCGGCTCGCTCGCCCAGGTGTAGGGGAAGTTGCGGTTCAGGTCCGGGTCGTTGTCCGAGAGGAAGCTCGGCTCGGGGATCGTCGTCCCGTCCCAGCGGTCGATGACGCCCTCCGAGAACACCCGATAGAAGGGGCCCTCGTCCTCGATCTCCCGGGTCACGAGGAGCCCCGGGAACTCCGTCGACTCGACGAAATCGCCCGCGGGATCCGGGACACGCATGAGGAGCGCGAGCCCGTCACCGTCGAGGTCCTCGGCGCGCCAGCGCGGGTGGGCCTGGTTGGGGCGCTCGTCCCGGTCGACCGAGCGGAGGAAGCGGCCCGTGTCGAGCACGGCCTCGGCGCCGTCCGGGCTGACGCGCGGGAGCACGTAGAAGAGCACCTCGCGAAGCTGCGCGCGCACCGCCGGCGGGAGGTCGTGCAGCGCTTCTTCGGGCGCGAGATGAAGCTGAAGCACGTCCTCGGCGACGGCGAGGCAGACGCTCGTGCCCGCCAGCTCGCTCGCGTGCATGTTGCCGTCGATCCACACGCCGGGGCGCCGTCGCTCCGGCTCCGGGCCGAGCGTGAGCAGCCATTGCTCGCGCCCCTCCGGGGTCGTCACGAGCGACTCGAGGCGCACGAGCTCCGGGAAGGCCTCGGCCCAGGCCTCGACCTGGGCGGTGAGCGTCGCGTAGTCGACGAGCCGGTCGCGGAATCCGCGGTGGAGGGCCGCCAGGGCCGGGGCGAGGGAAGAGGGCGGGCTCGAAGGCATCGGGGCACCAGGGGCGAAGGTCGCGGCGGAGGCTAGCAGGGCCGCGCGCGACGCGAGCCATGCGGGTCGTCGGCCCCCGGGCGCATGATGCGTCCTGGCCATTTGTGACAGTTCCGAGTCACACTCGCTCCTACCTCCCCGTAGCCCCCCGTACAGGGGTATTCGTCGCTGCGGGTGGGGGCTGGCTTGCGAATCGCTCCGGATTTTCGCCGTCGATGAGGCCCATGGAGGACGTCCACCGCACCCGCATGCGCATCCGGAGCTGGCGTCGAAGCGCGGAGCCGACGCTCGGCCTTTGGCCCTGGGCGGTGCTCCCGCTCCTCCTGCTGGGGCTGCTCTTCGCGTACGCCCTCACCGTCTTCGCGGAGGACATCGAGACCGAGGTCCGCGAGCGTACGGAGGCCATGCTTCGGGAGCGCGGCCTCGACGGCGTCGAGGTGGCCGTGGAGGGGCAGGAGGTCACGCTGAGCGGCTCGCTCCCGGCGGACGTGACCGACGCCGCCATGCTCCGGCGCGCGCGGAGCGTCCCCGGCAGCACCTTCCTCGACGGTCTCGTGACCCTGCCCGCGCCCACCGTGGTGCGCGGACGCTTCACGGCGGGGGCCCGGGAGCCCGAGGTCGCCGAGCCGGAGGGCTCGCTCGACCTCGAGGCCAGCTTCGAGGCCGGGCTGCTCGAGGTGCGCGGGGTGGTGGCGGACGAGGCCACGCGAGACGCCGTGCTCCAACGCGCGCGCCGCGTCGCGGCCGCCCGGGTGCTCCCCGCGGGCGCGGCCCCCATCGTCATCGAGGACGGCATGCGCGTGGGCGACGTCGGCGCACCGTCCTGGGCGTCCCAGGCGCTCGCCGGGCGCCTCTTCGAGGCGCTGGTGCACTGCCTGGAGGGGGCCGGGCAAACGGAGGGCGGCGTCCTCACCCTCGACCCCTGCTACGCCGAGCCGGAGGACGCCGAGGCGCTCGAGGCGCGGCTCCGCGAAGGGCTCGATCCGGCGAGCCTCGGCGTCGTGCGCGTGGTGCGAGTCGAGGGCGTCCGCGCCTGCGAGGAGCGCATCGCCGAGCTCCTCGCCCAGGAGCGCATCCGCTTCGAGGTCTCGAGCGCGGAGCTCTCGCCGGAGAGCGAGGCGCTCATCGATCGCGTCGCCGAAGTGGTCGGCGAGTGCCCCGGGACCGTGCGCATCGAGGGCCACACGGACCGCACGGGCAACGCCGCGACGAACGAGACGCTGAGCATGGACCGGGCCCTGGCGGTACGCGATGCGCTCGTCGCGCGCGAGATCGAGGCCTCACGGCTCGTGCCCCGGGGCTTCGGGCCAAGGCGGCCGCGGGCGCTCGGCGACGCGGAAGCGGACCACGCGGCCAACCGTCGCATCGAGTTTCACGTGACCTGGCACGAGGACGCCGCCCCGGCCGGCGAGGACTGAAGTCATGGGATTCCTGCTCGCGAAGATCGCCCTGCTGCTCGTGATCGCGGCCCTGCTCGGAGCGCTGCTCGCCTACTGGTGGCTCCGCCGCGGCTGGGAAGACGTCAGCGCCGACTACGAGGCCCTGAAGCGCACCTCGAAGGTCCAGAGGGATCACGCCGCGGTGCTCGAGCGCGAAGCCACCCGCATGCGGGAGCTGGCGGCGGCCGACGCGAGCACCGTGGACGCGCTCGCCGGCATCGGGACGAACGTGATGGAGGTGCGCGAGCGCGTCGCGCAGCTCGACGCGCTCCACGCGCGCCTCGACCGCGTCGACGGTCTTCTGGGCGAGGGCCTGCGCCGGGAAGATCTCGGCGGGACCACGCGCGCACTCCAGGCGCTCGAGAAGGACGGCGCCCGACGCTGGGCCGAGGCGATGAGCCGCCTCGAAGACCTCGGCGGACGCCTCGGCGCGCTCGAGGCGCGGCCCGCGGGGAGCCTCGACGCGGTCATGCTGCGCATGGACGGCATGGACGCCCGCCTCGCCGGAGGTGCCGTCGCGCCCGTGCTCTCGGAGCTCGCGACCCTCGACGGCCGGCGCCGGGACGACGCGGAGCGGATGCACAAGCGCCTCTCGGCGCTCGAGGGGCGACCCAGCGTCGACGGGGAAGTGCTCACCGCGCGCCTGGACGGCTTCGAGGCCGGCCTCCGCGGCCTCGCCGAGCGACCGCACGTGGACCTCGCGCCCCTCGAGGCGCGAATCGACGCTCTCGCGGCCCGCCCGCCCGTGGACCTCGCACCCCTCGACGCGCGCCTCGGTGCGCTGGAGAGCCGCCCCTCCGCCGACGGCGCGGCCCTGGCGGCGCGCCTCGACGCTCTCGAGGAACGCCTCGCGACGATGGCCGACGCGCCGGGGGTGGACCTCGCGCCCCTCGAAGCGCGGATCGGCGCTCTGGCCGAAGGCCCTGGCGTCAACCTCGCCCCGCTGGAGGCCCGCCTCGCCGCGCTCGCCGAAGGGCCGGGCGTCGACCTCGGCCCGCTCGAGGCTCGCCTCGCTGCGCTGGAGACCCGACCCACGGCCGATGGCGCCGCGATCCGCGAGCGCATCGATGCGCTCGAGGCGCGGCTCGCGACGCTCGGCGAAGCGCCGGCGGTGGACCTCGGTCCGCTGGAGTCACGTCTGGCCGCGCTGGCCGAACGTCCGAGCGTCGACCTGGGCCCGCTCGAGGCCCGTCTCGCGGCGCTCCGCAACGGGACGCCCGTGGACCTCGGTCCCCTCGAGGCCCGCCTCGAGGCGCTCGACGCGCAGCTCGGGACTCTGGCCGGCGCGGGGCTCCGCCGGGACGACCTGCTCGCCCAGCTCGCCGCGCGCCTCGAAGACGCCCCGGCAGCGGCGGTCGCCCCGGGCACGCTTCTGAAGGATCCGAGCTTCGGCCTGCCGGACGACCTCAAGCGCATCTCCGGCGTGGGGCCGAAGCTCGAGCGGCTGCTGCACCGCACCGGCGTCTTCTACTTCTGGCAGATCGGCGAGTGGACGCCCGAGGACGTGGCGCGCGTCGACACGCTCCTCGACGTCTTCAAGGGGCGCATCGCGCGCGACGATTGGGTTCCGCAGGCCGCCCGCCTGGCCCAGGAGCCCGGGGCCGCGCCGCGACCGCCCCGGGCGTGAGCCGAGAGCTCAGGCCAGGTTCGCCTGAAGGAACGCGACGCTCCGCTCCCAGGCGGCCTCGGCCTGGGTCGCGTCGTAGGCGTCCCGCGTGTCGTTGAAGAACGCGTGACCCGCCGGGTACCAATGCGCCTTCACGTCGCCGCCGGCCTCGCTGATCGCGTTCGTCAGGCCCTTCGCGTTCTCCGCGGGGATGAAACCGTCCTCCTCGGCCCAATGGCAGAGCACGGGACCGGAGAGCTTCGAGAAGTCCGGCGTGATGTTCGGGTGGATGCCGTAGAAGGACACGGCCGCGCCGACCTCCGGCGCCACCGTCGCGCCGAAGAGGCTGAGCATCCCGCCCATGCAGAAGCCGAGCGTGCCGACCTTCGTGCTCGTCACGGCGTCGTGCGCGATGAGGTACTGAGCGCCGCCGCGGAGCTTCTTCGCGGTCTCCTCGATGTTCAGCGCCATCATCATCCGGCCGGCGTCGTCGGGGTGGCCGGCGCTCTCGCCGTCATACATGTCCGGCGCGAGGGCCACGAAGCCCGCGGCCGCGAAGCGATCCGCCACGGTCTTGATGTGCGGCACGAGGCCCCACCACTCCTGGAGCACGATCAGCCCCGGCCCGGAACCGCCCTCCGGGAGCGCGAGGTAACCCTTCGCGGTGCCGCCGTTGGCGGCAAACTCGACCATCTCACCCATCACTGCCTCCTCGGACGCCATACGCCCGGTCCCGGGCACCTTAGACCGGTCCCTCGGCGGATGGCTGCCCTCGTTGCGGGACCTCGCGCCTTGGTCACCCGGCACTTGGACGCACCCGCCCGCGGCTCTCGGGTAGACTCCGCGCCGTGGGAACGGCCAGATGAGCGAAGCCCTCGACACGGCTCTCGACGCCATCGCGCGCGCAGCGCGCGGGCCCGAGGTCGCCGCCTTCTTCGATCTCGATGGGACGCTGGTGCGCGGCTACACGGCCGTCGCGTTCCTCAAGGACCAGCTCCGCCGCGGTGAGCTCGGCGCGCGCGAGCTCCTGCGCATCGGCTCGGACGCCATCCGCCACCACCGCGATCCCTCCATGGGTCTCGGCCCCATCACGAGCGGCGTCGAGCTCCTCCGCGGGCGCAAGCTCGTGGACCTCGAGGCCCAGGCCGAGAAGGTCTTCCGGAACGAGGTCGCCCGGCGTATCCGCAAGGAGGCCCGGGCGCTCGTCCAGGCGCACCAGGGCGCCGGGCATACGGTGGTCATGGCCACGGCCGCGACGCGTTTTCAAGCCGGCTCCGTCGCCCGCGACCTGGGCATGGATCACGTGCTCTGCACGGAGGTCGAGGTCGTCGACGGGGTCCTCACGGGCAAGCTCGCGGGCCCCGCGCGCTGGGGCGCGGAGAAGGCGGCGGGCGTGATCGGCTACACCGAGGAACACGGCCTCGATCGCAGCCGCTGCTTCGCCTACGGCAACGGCGTCGAGGACGAGGATTTCCTCGCGTCGGTCGGGAACCCGGTCGCCGTGCGACCGGACCCGGGCCTCGAGGCCATCGCGCGGAAGAAGGGCATCCTCGTGCTCGATCTCGAGGAGCCGCGCGAGCCCGGGCTCCGGGGCCTCGCGGGTACCGTGGGGGCCTTCGGTGTGTTCAACGCGGGCCTCTTCGCGACGCTCGCCGCCTCGGCGGTGATGGACAAGCGCGAGGCCCGGGCCGTGGGCGGCTCGTCCACGGCGGACCTGGCCCTCATCGCCGCCGGCGTGCACCTCGATGTCCGCGGCCTCGAGCACGTCGAGGCGGCGCGTCCGGCGGTGATCCTCTTCAACCACCAGTCGAACCTCGACGCGCTGATCGTGGGCGCCATCGTGCGCCGGGACTTCACCGCCGTCGCGAAGATCGAGGCCGGCCGGGACCCGCGCAGCTTCGCGCTCCGCTACCTCGACATCGCGCTCATCGACCGGAGCGACGCGGAGAGCGCCCGGAAGAGCGTCGCCGCCCTGGCCGAGCGCATCCGCGGTGGCGAGTCCGTGATCATCGCGCCCGAGGGCACGCGCATGCCGACGCCGACGCTCGGGCGCTTCAAGCAGGGGGGCTTCCGGCTGGCCATGGACGCAGGCGTTCCGCTCCTCCCCATCGTGCTCCGCAACACCGGCGAGCTCTGGCCCCGCGGCGCCGCCTTCGTGCGCCCGGGCACCGCGGAGGCTCGCGTGCTTCCGCCCATCCCGACCACGGATTGGACCCTCGACACGTTGCCCGAGCGCATCGCCGGCGTGCGGCAGCGCTTCGAGGACGCGCTCGAGAGCTGGGAGGCCTGATGGAGACCCGCCGCCGCGACGTGCTCGCTTCCCCCCGCTTCCTCGAGGGGCTCGAGCGTGTGCGCCAGAAGCACGACCTCGGCGCCGACGAGACCCGCAAGCACGCCGCGCGTTGCCTCGACGAGATGTGGTCGACGCATGGCGAGCTCGCTTCGGGAGCCTGGCGCCGCTTCGGCCAACCCTTCGCGAAGCGCTACGAGCTCCAGACCTCGGCGCCGGGCCTCGAGCGGCTGAAGGAGCTCGACGTCTCGCACTCCTTCGTGACGCTCTTCTCGCATCGCTCGTACCTCGACGCCTGGTTCCTCCAGGAGGCGCTCCGCCGCGCCGAGCTCCGGCCGCTCCATCTCCTCGCCGGGGCGAACCTCGACTTCTGGCCCCTCGGGCCGATCCTCCGCCGCACCGGCGCGCTCTTCATCCGGCGCGACACGAAGGATGATCCCGTCTATCGCTACGTGCTCCGCGCGTACATGGACCACCTCTTGATGACCGGGCAGAACCTCGCCTGGTCCATCGAGGGCGGGCGCACGCGGACGGGCAAGCTCCGCCCCCCGCGCTTCGGCGCGCTCCGCTACGTGGTCGACGCGCTCCGGACGAGCGAGGGGCCGGAGGCCTACGTGCTCCCGGTCTCCGTCGTCTACGACCAGCTCGGCGAGGTCGAGACCATGGCCGCCGAGTCCCTCGGCGCGCGGAAGCGCCCGGAGGACGTGCGCTGGATCGTCCGCTTCGCGGCGGCTCAGCGGGACCAGGGCGGCCTCGCGCGCGTCGACATCGGCGAGCCCATGCCGCTTCGCGAGCACATCGAGCGCCTCGACCTCGACCCGCGCGCCAAGGACAAGACCGTCGAGCGCATCGCCGTCGCCGTCTGCCACCAGATCAACCGGGTGACGCCAGCGACGGCGACGGCCCTCGTCGCCGTCGCCTTCCTGGCGGCCGAGCGAGCGCTGACCCGGGAGGAGGTCGAGGAGGCGCTCACGCCCATCCTCGCCTACCTCGAGCAGCGCCGGCACCTCCCGAACACGCTCGGCCCGCTCGTCGAAGCGCGCGGCCAGGGGTGGATTGACGACACGCTCGAGAAGCTGGTCCAGACCGGGGTGCTGACGGTCTTCGAGGGCGGCCGCGAGCCGGTCTACGAGATCGCGCCGGACCAGCACCTCGTGGCGGCGTTTTACCGGAACACGCTCATCCACCTCATCGTGGTGCGCGCCATCGGCGAGCTCACGATGTTCATGGTGCGAGGGCGCCCCGGGGACCTCGCCGGAGCCGTCGCACAGGAGACGACGCGGCTCCGCGACCTGCTCAAGTTCGAGTTCTTCTTCCCGCGGAGGGCCGAGTTCCTCCAGGAGTTCCGCGCCGACGTGCTCCGCGTCGAGCCCGAATGGGAAGGCGGCCGCGTCGCGCGGCCGGTGATCACCACCGAGCAGATCGAACGCTGGTTCGGGCTCTCCCGGCCCCACCTGGCCCAGCTCGTGCTGCGCCCTTTCCTCGACGCCTACTTCCTCGTCGCGAGCGAGCTCGCGAACTGGAGCGACGACGCGGAGCTCGACGAGAAGGCCTTCCTCGAGGAATGCCTCGGCGTAGGCAAGCAGTGGGTGCGCCAGCGCCGGCTCCATAGCGCCGAGTCGGTCACGCTCGAGCTCTTCCGGGGCGCGCTACGGCTCGCCAAGCATCGCGGGCTCCTCGAGCCCGGACCGGACGTCGGTGCGCGCCGGCGCGCCTTCGTCGCGGAGCTGGCGGAGCCCCTCGACGCCCTCCGGCGCATGGCCAACGAAGAGGCGGCGCGGCCCCTGATCTGAGCCGCGCCGCGCGTCGTTCCTGGACCGCGCTCAGGCGGGGCCGAAGGCGGCGTCGCTGATCTCGACGGGGCTCTGGTCCGCGGTCTTGAGCACGCGGGCCGCGGCCACGACCTCCGGGAGCACGTTGAGCGCGAAGAAGATCCCGCTCGCCTTCTTGCCCTCGTAGAAGGCCTTCTCGGCCTCGCTCTCGATGCCGCCCTGGAGCTTCTCGTCGGCGAGCACGGAGGCCTCGAGAAGGAGCCAGCCGATGGAGAGCTTGCTCATCATCCCGAGGAAGCGCTCGGCCGCCAGCGGGATGTTCGCCATCTGGCCGCCCTGGAACCAGCCCAGGAACTGCATCACGGAGCCGCCCACGGCCTCGTGCGCCTTCTGGAGGTTCTTGAAGGCCTGCGCGTAGCCCTCGCGCTCCTTCTGCGCGCCGATGAGCTTCTGGATGTCGCCGAGGAAGGCCTGCGTGTTCTTGCCGCCGCCCTGGCCGAGCTTCCGGCCGACGAGATCGAGGGCCTGGATGGCGTTCGTGCCCTCGTAGATCGAGAAGATCTTCGCGTCCCGCGCGTACTGCTCGACGGGCCAGTCCTGGAGGTAGCCGGCGCCCCCGTAGGTCTGGATGGCGCGCTCGCAGACCTGGAAGGCCTCGTCCGAGCAATAGGCCTTCACGAGCGGCGTGAGCAGGTCGATCTGCCCCTGGTGGTAGGCCACCGAGGCGTCGTCCTTGCCGGCGAGGGTCTGGATGCGGTCCTGGTGCAGGCCGAGCTTCACGATGAGCGCGCGCATGCCCTCGACCTTCGCCTTCATCTCGAGCAGGTCCCGCCGAACGTTCGGGTGCTGGATGATGGCGACGCGCGGCGCCTCGGCGTTCTTCCACTCCTTGATGGAGCTGCCCTGCTTGCGGTCCCGGGCGTACTCGAGGGCGTTCAGGTAGGCGCTCGAGGCGACGGCGAGGCCCTGGATGCCCACGCCGATGCGCGCGAAGTTCATCATCTTGAACATCTGGCGCATGCCTTGGTGCGGCGTGGTCCCGACGAGCTGGCCGATGCAGTCGTCGTTCTCCCCGAAGTTGAGCACGCAGGTGGCCTGCCCGTTGATGCCCATCTTGTGCTCGATGGAGGCGACCTGGACGTCGTTCGGGACGAGGCCGTCGTCCGAGAGGCGCTTCTTCGGCACGATGAAGAGCGAGAGGCCCTTCGTGCCCGGGACCGCGCCCTCGATGCGGGCGAGCACGAGGTGGACGACGTTCTCCGTGATGTCCTGGTCGCCGCCGGAGATGTAGATCTTCGTGCCCTTGATCTTGTACCGGCCGTCCTCGAGGGGGAACGCGGCGGTCGTGGCGCTGCCGACGTCCGAGCCGGCGTGCGGCTCGCTGAGGCACATGGTCCCGGCCCACTCGCCCTCCATCATCTTCGGGACGAAGAGCTTCTTGTCCTCGGGCGTCGCGAACTCCGCGATGACCTCGGCGGCGCCGAGCGTGAGGCCCGGGTACATCATGAAGGCCGTGTTCGAGCCGGAGAGGAGCTCCTCCGTGAGGAGGCCGAGGGACGCGGGCGCGCCCATGCCGCCGTGCTCGGGGCTCACCGAGAGGGTCCGCCAACCCGCGTCGTAGATGGCCTCCCAGGCCTCCTTGAAGCCCGTGGGCGTGGTCACCTTGCCGTCCTCGAGCGTGCAGCCCTCGCGGTCGCCCACGGCGTTCAGCGGCCCCGTCACGTCCTGCGCGAAGCGATAGACCTGGCTCAGGATCTCGTTGACGGTGTCCTCGTCGTAGTCGGCGTAGGGACCGGCCTCGCCCAACAGCTCAGCGAGCCCGAACTGCTCGAAGAGCAGAAAGCTGAAGTCGCGAAGATCGGCCTTGTAGCGGTTGATGGGCTGCGACACGGGGTCCTCCTGAACTGAGCCGTGGTTCAGTTTCGAAAACTGACCGAAATGATGCGGTGCGTCAAGGGTGAGTGAGCCCTCGCTCAGCGAATTCACGCTAGGGCCGCGTTGCTGCCGCGTCCGAAGGCGAGGGATCCATGCGAAACTTCGCTCACAAGGATCGGTCGGTCCGCCCCCGAGGGAGCTGATTCACTGCGCCAACGCCGGACCCAGATGTCGTACGTGATCGAGCCTCCCGCGCGGGCCTCCGTCGCCGTCGAAGGCGAGGACGCACGCTTCCCCGTCCGCCGGATCTTCTGCGTCGGACGCAACTACGCGGCGCACGCGCGCGAGATGGGCGGGCGGCCGGAGCGCGAGCCCCCCTTCTTCTTCATGAAGCCAGCCGATGCCGTGCTCGACGCGGGCCTCGGGGCCGAGGCGCGCGTGCCCTACCCCCCGCAGACCAGCGACCTGCATCATGAGGTCGAGCTTGCCGTGGCCCTGGAGCTCGGCGGCCGGGACATCGCCGCCGGGGACGCCCTCCGGCACGTCTTCGGCTATGCGCCCGCGCTCGACCTGACCCGGCGCAAGGTGCAGCGGGAGGCCAAGGCTGCGGGGCGCCCCTGGGCCTTCGCGAAGGGCTTCGATAGCTCCGCGCCCATCGCGCCGCTCCGCCGCGCCAGCGCCGTCGGGCACCCGACCCTCCTTACTATTCAAATCTTTATGACCGTAGGTTCTTTCGGATGGAGTCTTCAACTCATAAAAAGCAATTTGCCCAATTTTCATCCCTGGATATAACTGAAT
>JBCDGX010000002.1:0-28460 GCA_038750805.1 Myxococcota bacterium | reverse complement strand
TCCTCGGTATGGTCCGTTTGCTCGGCCGAAGCCGCGACGAAGCGCCGCACGAGGACGATGCGGAGCGCGCTGCCGAGGCGCGGAGCCTTCGCGAGACGCGCCTCTTCCTCGTGCTCTGGCCGGCCTTCGCCTACGGCGCCTGGACGATCTTCGTGAGCCGCTATGGCGCGGCGACCTTCACCGGGCTCGTGCCCCTGGCCGCCGCCGTGGCCGTGTTCTTCCGCGAGGTCGAGGAGAGCGACCGGGCCTACTGGCCGGAGCTGGTCGTGGTCGCGCTGCTCGCGGGCCTCGTGCTCCGCGACTACGCGCTCTACCCGGACAGCCCCCTCCGCGGCCTCGACCTCGATGGCCTCGAGGTGCCCGAGCGCAGCGTCTTCAACCCGACGAAGGCCTGGGCAGCCATCCACGGCGCCTTCCTGGTGAACCTCGTGCTCGGGCTCGGCAGCCAGCCCGGCGGCCGCCCTGGCGTGCCCCCGCTGAAGGCCTTCTTCCGGTCGCAATGGAAGCGGAGCGGCGGCCATCGCTCCTGGCTCGTTCTCCTCGGGCTGCTCTGCGCCGCGACGCTCGTCTTGGGCCTCGCGGCATTCGCGGCGCCCGGCGCGCTCGGCCTCACGACCATCGGCGTGAAGGTGCTGAAGGGCCTCTTCTTCCTCACGCCCGCGCTCGTCGCCATCGCCTTCCTCATCCCCAACGCCTTCGCGGCCGCGGGCATGCTGGGCCGCCACCGCCTCGCCCCCCTCGTGCTCGCGGGCGCGCTCTTCGGCGCCTACACGGCCTTCGGCTTCCAGCCCGCGCTGAGCCAGCACTTCTCCCCGCGCCTCGTCTACGACCGCTACAACGAGCTCCGGGCGCCCGACGCGACGCTCCTCGAGTACCGCGTCGGCGGCCGGGCCGCGGGCTACTACGCCGAGGGCGAGCTCGAGGAGCTGAACGTAAGCTCCCAGCTCGTCTCCCGCCTCGAGGCCGGCGAGCGAGTCTGGGCCATCGTCCCGACGGACGAGCTCTCGGGCATCGACCGCACCTACCGGCAGCGTACGCATGAGCACCTCTTCGTCGCCGACGCGCGCTCGGCCCGGCAGGTGCTCGTCACGAACCAGCCCGTCGAGGGCCGGGAGAACGAGAACTTCCTGGTCGACGTCGTGCGGAACGAGGTCCCCGACCTCGACCACACGGTCGGCGGGGTCTTCGACGGGAAGATCGAGCTCGCCGGCTACGACCTCGAGCTCCCGCACGACGGTTACATCGGGCCCGGCGAACCCTTAGTCGTGACCTGGTACTGGAAGGTCCGGCAGCGCGTCAGCGGCGGCTACAAGGTCTTCCTGCACGTGGACGGCGCGGGGAACCGCATGAACGGCGACCACGAGCCGGCCGGCGATCGCTACCCGCTTCGCCTCTGGGAGGCCGGCGACGTGATCGTCGACCGGCAGGAGCTGACGGTGCCGGCGAACTACCGACCGGGCACCTACACCTTCTGGATCGGCCTCTACGCGGGCAACAACCGGCTCACCGTGACCGAGGGCGAGAAGGACGACTCGAACCGGCTCATGGCCGGTCGCCTCGAAGTGCGCTGAGCGCGTTTGCACCGCCCCGAGGGGCTGTGCTCACCATGCACGCGAAGCATGGGGAGCGGCGACGCTGAACTGAGCCGCGCGGGCGACCGCTGGCGGCAGCCCGCTCCGCTCAGTCGAGGGACTGACAGGCCGGGGGCTCGGCCGTGAGCAGGTCGCCGGAGGTGGCCCGGGCGAGGGCCTCGTCGAGGTCCTTCTCGTCGAGTTCGAGGGCGGTCTCGAGCCAGGCGTCGTCGACCCACACGACCTCGCGCTCCCCGGTGCCCCGCGGGAGCGCGGGCGGGCGTCGGCCGAGGGCCTTCCGGAGCCGGCCCCGGTCCCGCTCGTCGAGGCCGAGGAAATCGATGGCCATGCCCGCGGGCGGATCGGAGGCGCGGCGGAAGAGGTCCGCGCGGCGCACGACGCCGACGGCGTGCACGGCCTCGTCCTCCCCCGGCGGGAGGATCTCCATGACCACCTGCGTGCCCGCGTCGAGAGGGAGATCCGTCCGCACCCAGGCCCCCGTCGCCGAGAGCTCGAGGGCCCCGGAGCGGAATGGCCTCGTCCCAGAGCGCGCACATCGTGAGGCACTCGACGTCGACGGCGTGACGGGAGGCGCGGCGGCGGGAGGCGGGGTCGGTCGTGGGCATGGGGGGTGTCTCTCCTGATGCGACAGCGACCTACATCCTCGTACACGTCGATCCGCCGCCCAATTTTTCGACGCGGACCGCCGCGCCTGGCCACGGGACGGGCGCCGCGGGCCCCGCAGCTCGGGTAGCCTCCGGCGCGTGCGCGTCCCTTCGACTGCCCTTCACACCCTCGCCTGCCTCGCGCTGGCGCTCGTCGCCTGCGCGGCCCCCGGCGGCGCGGCCCCCATCGTACCGAGCGCCGACGCCTCGCAGAGCACGCCGGGGACCTGGACCCCGGCCATCGACGCGCCCGTGGTGGACCTCTCGGGGCAGGTGAGCCCCGCCGCGGAGGCCCGCCTGGGCGAGACGCTCCGGGCCCATCGCGACGCGACCGGCGTGCAGATCGCCGTCCTCGTCGTCGACACGCTCGGTGGGGAGCCCATCGAGGACTTCTCGCTGCGCGTGGCCGAGGCCTGGGCCGGTGGGAGCGCGGAGCGCGACGATGGGATGCTCGTCACCTTCGCCGCGGCGGACCGTCGCATGCGCATCGAGGTGGGCTACGGGCTCGAGGCGCAGGTGCCCGATGGGCTCGCCAAGCAGATCCTCGACGACGCAAAGCCGGACCTGCGCGCAGGCGATTGGGACGCCGCGGTGGAAGGCGTCGTCGGGGCGCTCGTCACCCAGACCGCGGCCAACGCGCCGCCCCCGGGCGACTACGTCCCGCGCGAAGAGCGGGAGGCGCGCGAGCGCGCGATCACCCTGACCATCAGCCTTCTCTTCACGGTGCTGGCGATCCTCGCGGGCTATGCGAGCGGGCGTGGGTTTCGAAAGCCGCGACGGCGGCGAAAGAAGAAGAAGGGGAAGAAGGCGAAGGCCGCCGAAGCCCTCGACCCGAGGACGCGCCTGGCGCTTCGCTTCGCCTTCCCGGTCCTCGCGCTGGTGCTCGTGGGGCTCGTGCTGAGCCTTGGCCTCACCCCCTGGACCTTCGCGCCGGTCGCCGTGTACGGGCTGTTCTCCTTCCCCTACGGCCGGAACCGGAAGCGCCAGCTCATGGCGCTGATCTTCTTTTCGATCTTCGCGCTCGTGCTGGGCGCCCCGCCGACGCTGACGGTCGGCCTGGGGGGCGGCCAACCCGAGGTGGCCTTGGGCATCTTCGCCGGCCTGAGCCTCTTCATCCTGCTGCTCGGCATCGCCGCGAGCACCGGGGCCACGGGCGGCAGCTACGCGAGCTCCGGGAGCTCGACCTCGTACTCGTCGAGCAGCTCGAGCACCGCGTCGTACGCGAGCAGCAGCTACTCCTCGTCGTCCTCCTCGAGCAGCTACTCGGGCGGCGGCGGGTCCTACGGCGGCGGCGGCGCCAGCTCGAGCTGGTGAACGCGGCGGCGCGATCCCGTCGCGGGCTCACCGAGCGATCGCGCCCTCAGAGGACGACGGGCTCGCCGTCGACGACGTAGCGCGTTCCGTCGAAGCGTCCCTGGCGCGCCTCGGCCGCCTCGGGCCCGACGTCGTAGAGCCAGAGCCCCTCGCGATGCGCCTGCGTCGTGCTCCCCGCCCCGAAGAGCGGCACCGGGCAATCGGGCACGCGGACCGTGTAGCAGCGGTGCACGTGCCCGTGGACGATGGCGCCGCGCCGAAGCCCCCCGCAGGCCGCGAGGAAGGCATCGGCGTTGTCGAGGCCATGGCTCGGCGAGTCCGGCTCGCCGGTCCAGAGCCGCGGCGCGTAGTGCGTCATCACGAAGACGAAGCGCTCGGCCACGCGCGCGTCGGCGAGAACGCGCTCGAGGGCCTCGAGCTGGGCCTCGGGGACGAACCCGCTCGAGCGGGTGATCGGCGGGTTCGGGCGCGCGCTGTTCACGCTCACGACCGCGACGTGCTCCCCGAGGAGCCGTACGTGCGGGTAGGGCCCGTCCACCGCGACCTCGGGGAGATCGCTGGTCATCAGGTCGCCGAAGTGGCGCTCGAAGGACCCGAGGGCGTCGGGCAGGTAGACGTCGTGGTTGCCGGGCACGGTCACGAAGTCCGCGCTCGCGTCGACCAGGCGCTGCACCGTCGTGCGGGCGAAGGCGAGCTCGGGCTCGGTCCCGAGGGCCGTGTAGTCGCCGGAGCAGAGCACAGCGTCCACGCCCTCGGCGGCGGCGAGCTCGGCGAGCATGCCGAGCTTCTCGGCGGCTCCCTCGAAGTGACGCCGGCGCTTCAGCCGGAGGTTCAGGTAGCCCGCAAAGCGCTTGTTCGCGAAGAGCTTCGGGGGCACCCCGCGGAAGCCGTCCTCGAGGTGGACGTCGCTGACGTGCAGGATCCTCATGGCGTCCTCCTCAGGGCCAGGTCGCCGGGAAGGCGAGGCCGGCGGACTCCTCGAAGCCCTGGCGCACGTTCAGCGCCTGCACCGCCGCCCCGGCCGCGCCCTTCATCAGGTTGTCGATGGCCGCGAAGGCGACGAGGCGCCCGGTCCGCGCGTCGTGGTGGTAGCTGAGCTGCGCCTGGTTCGAGCCGCGGACCCAGAGCGTGTCCGGGTGCACGCCCGCTTCCCGCACGACGACGCTCGGCGAGCCGGCGTAGAGCGCGCGGGCGGCCTCGGTGGCCTTCACCGCGTCGGCGCCCGTCTCGCCCATCGCGTAGCAGGTGGCCAGGATGCCGCGGTTCATGGGGACGAGGTGCGGGTTGAAGCTCACCCGGAGCGCCTCGCCCGCGAGGCGACCGAGCTCCTGCTCGATCTCCGGCGTGTGCCGATGGAGGCCGGCGGCCTTGTAGGCGCGGACGCCCTCCCCGGTCTCCGGGAAGTGCGTGCTCGGCTTGGGGACGCGGCCGGCGCCGCTCACGCCGGTCTTGATGTCGCAGACGAGGCCGCCGAGCGCGGCGAGTCGCTCCTTCACCAGGGGCCCGAGCGCGAGGATGCTCGCGGTGGCGTTGCAGCCGGGCACGGCGATGAGCTCGGCGCCGGGGAGCTCGTCCCGGTGGAGCTCCGTGAGCCCATAGACGCCCTCCGCGAAGCGCTGAGGCGCGAGGTGCTCGCCGTACCACTCCGCGTAGACGGCGGGATCGTCGAGGCGGAAGTCGGCGCTGAGATCGAGCACGGGGAGCCCCCGGTCCCGGAGCTCCGAGACGATCCCGGCGCTCGCCCCGTGGGGCAGCCCGCAGAAGGCCACGTCGGCGGCGTCGGCCACCGCATCCGCGTCGAAGGCCTGCACCGTCCCGAGGCCGCGCCCGGCGAGGCTCGGAAGCACGTCCTCGACGGGCTGGCCGGCCTTGCTGTTCCCGACGAGGGGCCCGAGCCGAAGCTCGGGATGCCCGAGGCAGAGCCGCACGAGCTCGGCACCCGTGTAGCCCGAGGCCCCGACGATCGCGACGCGGAGGGACATGCGCCGGAAGCTAGCTCAGCGAGAAGCGGGGGCCAGGGACGAAGCGGAAGCGTCGGGATCTCCCGAGCGCGCCCACGCCCGGTACGCACGCTCCGGCTCCGGCCAGCGCTTCGAGATGGCGAGCACGAATCCGCGGCCCCACCCGCCGCGGTCGTTGCAGACGTGAACCAGGGTGCGCGGCCCTTCACCCAGGGGCGCGGTCGCATCCCCACGGACGAAGCGAAGGGGCATGCGGGGAGCGTCTCGCGACCCCGTGACGCTCCCGTCCCCGCGGCGTGCACGACGCCCCCTCGGCCGGCTCGAAGACGGGTCACCACGCCCGAATCCTCGCTCGGCGCGCTCGATGCCGAGGCACGTATCAACGTGGGAACGGGCCACGTGGCCGGCGGTACGCGACGTGGTTCGGCCGCGGCTCGGCGACCTCCACGGCTCCCTTCGCTGAGCCCCAACGCAGCGAGGCCACGCCAGGGCAACCCGGGCGTGGCCTCGTGGCGGGTTCGAAGCAGCGCTCAGCGCTTCGAGTACTGGAACTTCTTGCGGGCGCCGGGCTGACCGGGCTTCTTACGCTCCTTCTTCCGAGCGTCCCGGGTGAGGTAGCCCTCGCGCTTGAGCGCGCCGCGGACCTCGGGGTTCCAGCTCAGGAGCGCCCGGCTGATGCCGTGGCGGACGGCCTCGGCCTGCGCGGCCACGCCGCCGCCGTGCACGTTCACCTCGATGTCGAACTGCCCGCGCTTCTCGAGGGTCACGAGGGGCTGCTCGATGATCATGCGGAGGACGTCCCGCGGGAAGTAGTCCTCGAAGGTCCGGTCGTTGACCGTGACCGTCCCGTCGCCCTCCTTGAGGAAGACGCGCGCGACGGCGTTCTTGCGCTTTCCGGTGCCGTAGTGGCGGCCGTGGATCACGTGGGGCTGGGCCATCGACTCGTCTCTCAGAACGTGAGGGGCTGGGGGTTCTGCGCGGCGTGCGGATGCGTCTCGCCGGCGTAGACCTTGAGGTGCTTGAGGGCGCGGCGGCCCGGGGTCGTCTTGGGCAGCATGCCCTTGACGGCCTTCTCGATGATGAAGGTCGGGCGGCGCTGGATCAGGTCCTCGTAGCGCTCCGCCTTGATGCCGCCCGGGTACCCGCTGTGGTGGTACCAGCGCTTCTGCTGCATCTTCCGGCCGGTCAGCCGCACCTTCTCCGCGTTGATCACGACGACGAAATCGCCCGTGTCCGCGTGCGGCGTGTAGCTGGGCTTGTTCTTGCCGCGGAGGACCGAGGCGACGTGGGACGCAAGGCGCCCGAGGGGCACGTCGGTCGCGTCGACCACGTACCAGGCCCGGTCGGCCGTGAGGGCGGAAACGCTCTGGGTACGCATGGGAACCGTCGAGAAGGTGAGAGTGCGCCGGAGGGGCGCCGAGATGACTGGGGAATCCGGGGTGGGCGCGCCGGCCGGGGCCCGCGCGAGCCTCTCGCTCGGGGGGCGCACGAACGGGCGCTCCTCACCGCGAAAGGGCGCGTGGGATAGCTGGCAGGTGCGAGGGTGTCAAGCGACGTCCGGCGTCGGTCGGCCCCCCGTCGCTCACTCGAGGAAGCGCCGCAGCTGGGTCTCCACGGGCCCGAGGGGATCCGCCCCCTCGATCCCCTTCGCGCGGCGGAAGGTCTCCCCCGCCTCGAAGCGGACGAGGCCGTGGTCCTTGAAGGCCCGGAGCGCGTTGTCGAGCTTGGGCTTGCTGACGGACTCGCGGAGCTCGAGCTCGCCGGCGAGGTACATGCGCTGGCCGAGGGCGAGGGCCTGCTTGAGCCACTCCTTCCGCGTCGGCTGCGCCTCTCCGTCCTCGAGCACCGGGCGCAGCGCCCGGGCGGCCAAGAAGTACGCCTCGAAGTAGCTCCGGAGCATCGCCGCGTAGGTCGCGATGGCCTTGCCCCGGCCTCCCTCCGCGGGTCGCACGTGGTCCGCGATGCGCTCGAGCTCCCGGGCCTCGAGCATGCCCCCGAGCGCGTCGCCGAAGATGGTCTCGAAGGGCGCGTCGGCCCGGTACATGAACTCGTACTTGAAGAGGCGGCTCAGCCCCCGGACCCGCTCCCGGAGCGCGTGCACGCTGAGCGTCCGCTCCTCCTCCGCGAGGAGCGCCGCCGCGATGAGCGCGCTCGGCACGAAGAAGTGGAGCACCGAGCTCATCGAATACTCGAGGGCGATGCGCCGCTGGTCCGGAACGCGATAGATCGCGTCGTCGGCGTCTTTCGCGCTCGGCTCGTGGCGGCGCACGAGGCCCCCATCGACGAAGAGCGCCACGGCCTCCTCGAGAGTCTCGGGGCGGAGCTTCCCCTCGGGGCCCTGGATCGGCGAGGCGATACGCGCCCCGAAGCGCTCGAGGCTCGCGAGGAGCTGCGACGCGCGCCCGTAGAGCGTGTGCTGGCCGATGCCCCGCCGCCGATGCACCAGCAGCGCCGTCGCCACCAGCGCCGCCGGGGTCACCACCGTCACCCGGTCGATCTGGTAGGTCACGCGATGCGCGAGGTTCTGCACGAGCGTGCGGCGCTGCCCCGGCGAGAGCTCCTCGCGCGTCCTCAACGTGCCGTCGTCGGCCGTCAGCGTGCGCTCGAGGAGCCGGTCGAAGCTCATCACGGCGCCGAACTGCACGTAGAGGCGGCCATACTTCTTGCGGAGCACGTCGCCCGTCCGAAGGAGACCGATGGCGCTCTCGCGCTGCTTCTCGCCGCCGCCGAGCTCGCGCACGTAGCTCCGCTCCTCGACCACGCGCTCGTAGCCGATGGAGATGGGCACGAAGGCGACCTTCTTCAGCGGGAGCTTCAGCGCCGCGTCGATGACCATGGAGAGGAGCCCATACTGGGGCGGCCGGAGCTTGCCCGTCCGCGAACGCCCGCCCTCGATGAAGAACTCGATGGGGAAGCCCTCGACGATCAGCTTCCGGAGGTAGGCGTCCACGAGCGCCGGATAGAGCTTGTCCCCGCGGAAGGAGCGCCGGATGAAGAACGCCCCACCCCGCCGGAGGAACCACCCCACGGGCCAGAAGCTGAGGTTGTCCCCCGCGGCGATGAGCGGCGCGGCGAGCGCGCGCTTGTAGAGCACGTAGCTCAGGACGAGGTAGTCGACGTGGCTCTTGTGGCTCGGGAGGTAGATCAGCGTGTGCTCGCGCGCGGCCTGCCGGACGCGCTCGATGCCCCGCTCGTCCACGACGATTCCGTCGTAGATGCGCCCGAAGACGAAATCGAGGACGCGCTCGAGGAGGGCGAGCATGCCCTGGCGCTGGTCCGCCTGGAGCTTCCGGAGCTGCTTCCGCGCGTCCCGCTCGACCCGGGACACGGAGCGCTTCTTCTTCCGGGCGACGCTCTCGAGAGCCTCCCGGACGCGCGGGCTCCGGAGGAGCTCGTCCTGGATGCGCGCCGTGGTCTTCGTCGAGGGCCCGAGCACGAGGCGGCGCTCGCGCTCCATGCGGGCGAGCAGTGCGAAGCGGACCTTGTTCGCCGCCTCCACCTCGCCGAGCCCGGGATGCTCCGCGAGGAAGGCGCGTAGATCGAAGGGCTCGCCCACGCGGAGGAGCGCGTTCCGGTAGTTGCCGAGGAACTGGAAGAACACCCGGATGCGCCCGGGCCAATCGACGGGCCCGAAGAAGAGGTCGAGGAGCCCCTTCTTCTTCTCCGGCGGCCGCTTCGACCAGACGAAGGTCTGGGGGACGAGGAGGATCGCCCGCTCCTGGGTCCGCTGCTGGGCGACGAGCGCGCGGAGCAGATCGTCGCGGAGCGCGCTCCCCTTGCCCCGCGCCGTCCGGCGGACGGTCCGCGGCGGGCGCCGGAGGAAGAGGAGCGAGGCGTAGCCCTCGCCGGTGACCTCCCGGAGCAGCTCCGGATCCGGCGGCTGGCGCCGCAGGAGGCGATTGCGCCCCTTGTAGAAGGGCTCCAGCACGCCGATGCCGAGGTCGCTCACGAAGCGCGGGAGCGGGAGCTCGAAGCGCTTGGTCAGGAAGTCGAGGCAGAGGAAATCGAGCACGCTCATCGAGCGCATCACGTAGACGACGGTGCCCCGCGCGGCGGAGGCCCGGACGTGCTCCTTCCAGGTGTCGTCGACGCGGAGGTGGCTGAAGAAGCGGCGGTAGATCCAGCGCAGGAGCGCGTTCGGGCGGTACTTCGGGCGCTCGTCACCGGCCGCCCCGGGCCCCGGCGGAGGCTCCGGGACCACCGAGAGCTCGGCGGCGGCGGGACGGAGCGGGACGTCGGCGCTCGCGGGCGCGTCGCTCAGGGGCGCGGACGGGGGCGTGGAGGCCGACGTGGCCATCGATCCTCCTAGATAACAGAGGGTTCGCCCCCGCCATAGCGCCTCGCGGGCCCCCGTCGTGCGCGAGCGCTGGCGGGCCGCTCACCTCGCCCCTACATCGCCCCTCATGAGCGCCGCCGGAACCGTGGCGGGCCCGTCGAGTCGGGACCGCGCCTACTTCGTCGCCATCGCCCTCGCGTCCGTCGCCGCCCTGGCGCTCCTCGCCTGGTTGCTCCTCCTCCGGAAGGGCGACGCGGGCGTCGGCGTGGACCTCCGCTTCATGCCGGCCGTGAACGCCGGGCTGAACGCCACGGCGGCGACGCTGCTCCTCGGCGGCTGGGTCGCGATCCGGCAGAAGCGCACGGCGCTCCATCGCCGGCTCATGGTCAGCGCCTTCCTCGCCTCGACGCTCTTCCTCGTCGGCTACCTCACCTACCACTACGTGCACGGCGATACGCGCTACGTGGGGCCCTACCGCGGCGCCTACCTCGCGCTCCTCGCGAGCCACGTACTCCTCTCGATCCCCGTCGTTCCGATGGCGCTCCTCGCCTTCTACTTCGCGTGGCGGCAGCGCTTCGACGCGCACAAGAAGGTCACGCGCTGGCTCGCGCCGATCTGGTTCTACGTGAGCGTCACCGGCGTCGTGGTGTTCTTCGTGCTCCGGGGCTCGGCCCCCGCCGTGCCCTGAGGCCCGCGCGCTCAGTAGGGGAAGCAATCGAGGTCGAGGCGCTCGACCTCGTTCGGGCACGCGCGCTCGAGCTCCGCGCCCTGGGGCGAGCTGCACGTGTCCCCCTCGAGCTCGAGGAAGCACGCCAGGAGCGCGACGACCGCGTTGTCACAGGCGTAGCCGTAGGTGCGCGCGATGTCGCGGAGCTCGGCCTGATACTCGAGGACGCACTCGTCGATGCTCTCGTAGTAGGTCGCGAAGTCCGGGTCGCAGCGCGCGTCGCGCAGGCACGAGCTCCGGAGCGTCGCGTCGTCGAGCGTGGGGTCGGTCCAGCAGCCGCCGCCGAGCACGAGCGCCGCCGTGGAGACGCGGGGGATCGTCCGGCGAAAGCAGAGCACGGCGGCACCCTAGCAAGAGCTCCCCCCGCTCGGGGACGTCCGCGTGACGTCCCCAGGATCGCGAAAGGGGAAGAGGCTCACGTTCAGTCCCTTCGCGAGCGGCGCCGGCGCGCGCCGAGCGCTAGCGCCATGCGGATGGGCGCGCCCTACGACCTGGTGATCCTCGACTTCGACGGGACCTTCACCGATGCCGAGGCCGAGGCCGGTCCCTTCTTCACGGCCTACCGGGAGCGCGCCGCGTCCATGCTGGCGGAGCACGGGCTCCGCGATTTCGACGGGGCCTGGGACGCCGCCCTCGCCCAGGTCGAAGCCGAGCCGGGAGCCCACGGCTGGTCCTGGGACGGACGCGTCGTCGCCCCCGGGGACGCGGACCCTTACCTGCGCGCGACCGTGGTGATGAACGTGCTCTTCGACGCGCGCGGGCTCTACGCGGACGGCGAGGCGCGGAAGGGCGTGCTCCAGGTGCTCTACGAGACGAGCTACCCGAAGTCCGCCACGGTCTTCCGGCCCGACGCGCGCGCCGTGGCCGAGGCGCTCCTCTCGAGCGGCATGCACGTCGCGGTGGTGACGAACTCGGCGACGGATGCCGTGAACGCCAAGCTCGACGCCCTCGCCCCGCGAGGCCGGGAGCGCCTCCGCGTGCACGGGAACGCCGAGAAGTACGTGGTCGTCGAGCCCTCCCCGGCCGACGCGACCTTCGCCGCGGTCCCCGAGGCCGCGCGGGCGCCGGGCCTCGCCCGGCCCATCTTCCTCCGACGGGGCCGCTACTACGAGGTGCTCCGTCGCCTCTGGGACGAGCTCGGGACCACCGCCGAACGAACGTTCGTGGCCGGCGACATCTACGAGCTGGACCTGGCCCTGCCCGCGGCTCTGGGTGCGAGCGTGCAGCTCGTCGGCAAGGAGCGCACGCCGGCCTTCGAGCGGGCGGCGGTGGCGGACCTGCCGCGCGGGCGCGTGGACGACCGGCTCGGCGCGCTTCTCGAGCGCGTCGGCCTCTAGCCTTCGTCGTCCCCGGCGCCGGGTCGCTGGAGCGTCACCACCCACGCGGGAAGCGTCTCGTCGGGGACGAGCGAGAGCGAGTGCTCCTCCACGCGGGAGAGGGGCCCGAACATGATGAGCAGCGCCCAGAGCAGCGGGACCAGCCCGGCGACGGTGCAGAGCGGGATGCTCAGCTCCTCGAAGTACCAGGCGGCGCCCGACACCACGGCGCCGGCGACCAGGAGGAACGTGAAGATCGCCCCCCAGCGCTCCTGCAGCACCACGAGCCAGCGCGGGTGGTGGTCGAGGAGGGTGTCGCGCCGCGACGCGAGCTCCTCCTCGCGCCGGGCCTCCCACGCGAGCGTCGGGTGCACGGCGCGGACGACGATCTCGTAGCTCCCCGGCGGCACCTTGAGCGCGCGCTCGCGGCCGGCGGCGACGTCGTCCTCCGCGGTCACGACGAGGCGGCCGCTCGGGAGCTCGAGCGTCCCCTCGGCGAGCTTCCGGCCGAAGTTGTCGGCGACGGTCATGAGCATGGGCTCGTCGACGAAGACCCAGGTCTCGGGCGTGACGGTACCGACGGGCTCCTCCGGACGAACCGGTAGCCGAAGGACGTCGTCGCCGGAGCTCCCCTCCTCGAAGGCCGAGTGGTCTCCCACCACCATCGTGCCACCGAGCACCCCTGGCAGAACCTGCATGGGCTGGATGCTAGTCGACGGAGCGCGCGGACGGAGCTTTCTGGAGCGTTCAGGCCAGGCGCTTCTTCTGGACCTTGCCCATGGCGTTTCGCGGCAGAGCGTCGACGAAGCACACCTCGCGCGGGCGCTTGTGCGGCGTGAGCTCGCGCGCGACGTGGTCGCTCAGCGACGCCTCGGCGAGCGTCGCGTCCGCCCGCGGCACGACGTAGGCGACGATCTTCTGGCCGAGGTCCGGGTCTTCGCGACCGATCACGGCGCACTCGGCGACGCCGGGCACCTCGAGGAGCGCGGCCTCCACCTCACCAGCGCCGACCTTGTAGCCGCCGGTCTTGATCAGGTCGACGCTCCGTCGCCCGACGATGCGGATGGCGCCGCCCGAGGTCCGGGTCGCCAGGTCGCCCGTGTAGAACCAGCCCTCCTCGTCGCACACGGCGGCCGTGGCATCCGGCCGGTTCAGGTAGCCCGCGAAGACCGAGGGCCCGCGCACGGCGACCTCGCCGAGGGTCGCGTCGTCGCGCACGTCGAGGGGCGTACGCGCGTCGTCCACGAGGCGCAGCTCGACGGCGTCGAGGGGCGGCCCGACGGTGCCCGGACGCGGCGGCGAGGACGCGGGGACGGCGCAGTTGATCAGGGTCTCCGTGAGCCCGTAGCGCTCGTGCACGCCGCGGCCCGTGAGCGCCTGGAGGCGCTGGTGCTCCCGCACGGGGAGCCCCGCGGAGCCGCTCACGAGGAGGCGCGCCGCGCGCAGGCCCGCCGCGATCGCGGGGTCGGCTTCGGCCGCATCGGCGAGGCGGTGGTGCATGGTCGGGACGGCGAAGAGGAGGCGTGAGGCTCCCGCACACGCGTCGCCGAGGGCCGCCGCGACGGGCTCCGGCGCGAAGCGGGCGACGTGATGGAGGGCGCCGCCGACGCGGAGGGTGCCGAAGAGCCCGAGCACGAGCCCGTGCACGTGAAAGAGCGGGAGCGCGTGCACCACCGCGTCGTCGTCGGTCCATTCCCAGGCCCGGGCGAGCGCGTCGAGATTCGCCGCGACGTTCGCCGCCGTGATCACCGCGCCCTTCGGCGCCCCGGTGGTACCCGAGGTGTAGAGGACGAGGAGCGGCGCATCGTCCGCGGCCCGCGTCGTGGCGCTCGGGGCGTCGGTGACCGTCGTGATGGGCTCGCAGGGCGCGTGCGCCGGCGCGTCCTCCGTCGACGCCGCGAGGACGAGGGCGGGGGCCGCGTCGCCGAGTACGTGGCCGAGCTCCTTCGGCCCGAGCTTGGGGTTGAGGGGGACCGTCACGGCGCCCGCGAGCGCGTTGCCGACCAGCGCCACCGCCGTGGCGGCGCGGGGCTGGGCCCAGAGACCGACGCGCTCCCCGGCGCCGACGCCCCGCGACGCGAGCCAGCTCGCGTGCGCCGTCGCGCGGCCGGCGAGCTCCCGGTAGGTCAGCGTCTCCCGGCCCGCGGAGCCTTCGACGACGAGGGCGAGCCGATCGTCGGGGAAGGCGAGGCGGGGAAAGAGCGCGCCCGCGTGGCGACCCGGTTCCATGGCGCGGACCCTAGCAGCGCGCCGAGGCACGCGAGGCCAGGGCGTCGCGTCTAAGGCACGAACGAGCGAAGCCGCTCCCGGACCGGCGATGCGATACGCTCCGGGTGTCATGCACCGCCGACGCCTCCTTCCCGGCCTGGTCCTCGCGCTGGCGTGCGGAAGCCCCGAGAGCACCCCGCCGGACGCCGCCCTCGCCGCCGACGCTGGCCCGGACCTCGGCGCGGAGCTCGGGACCGATGCGGCCAATCCGGACGCGGGCCCCCGCGCCTGCGACGACGCCGTCGGCGCGCTTCCGCCGGGGCTCACGACGCTCGCCGCGCATCGGGGCCCGGCGACGAGCACCTACCGCGCGCTGAGCTTCGGGAACGCTACGCTCGCGGGCCATCTCGCGGCGCGCCCGGTGCACGAGTCGGCGCGCTTCGCGCTCGCCGGGGGGACGCGCATCCACGGCCTCCGGGTGATGTGGGCCGCGCGCCCCGAGGACCCGGACGCGCCACTGACGGTCGGGCTCCACGGCGACTTCGGCCACAACGGCTTCGACTTCTGGGCGCCGGCCCCCCTGTGGAGCGGGAGCCGCTGCGCCGGGGACGCGCCGCTGAGCGGCGACGCCGAGGACGGCTGGACGACCTACGTCTTCGATGCCCCCGTCGAGGTCGCGCAGCCCGGACTGGTGCACGTGGCGCATCGGACCGGGCCCGAGGGCGCGGCCTGGTGGATGGACGACGTCGTGGCGAGCCCCGAGGCGAGCGATCCCTGTGCGGCCTTCGACGATTGCGACGCCGCGCTGAACCTCCCGGACGTCACGAGCTTCCAGGGCACCCGCTACTTCAACGGGCTCTCGGTTCCGATCCCCTTCCACTACCAGGTCGAGCTCCTCGTCGAGGCGCCGGCCCCACCGGCGGCCACGCTCTTCCGACCCTCCGCGGGGGCCCCGACCGGCGCGCGGCACGTGAGCTTCGTGGACTACGACGCGGACGGCTGGCCCGACCTCCTGCTCGGCCGCGTGCTCTGGCGAAACCAGGGCGACGGCACCTTCGCGGACGTGAGCGCGGCGCTCGGCCTCGACGCCGCGCCGCACGCGACGGGCGGCGTCTTCGGCGATTACGACTCGGACGGCTGCCTCGACGTCTTCCTCTTCAGCGAGTCCCTCGACCATCCGGACACGCTCATGCACGCGGTCTGCGCGAACGGGGTGACCACGGGCTTCGAGGTCGCGGCGGACGCCGGCGTCGTGGACCGGCAGGAGGACAACCCTTGCGGGGACCCGCGCGGGCACGTGACGAGCCCCTCGGCCGCCGCGGCCTGGGTGGACCTCGACGCCGATGGGCACCTCGACCTCTACGTCGCCAACTTCAACTGCTGGGACGACTACACGCACTACATGGACACGGTCTTCCAGAACCGTGGCGACGGCACCTTCGTGGACGTGTCCGGTCGCCTCGGGTTCTACACGGACCGCACGCCGAGCCGCGGCGTCGCCCCCATCGACGCCGACCGCGACGGGGACGTCGACATCTTCGTGCACAACTACGTGCTCCGGCGGAACCTCCACTACGACAACCGCGGCGGCCGCGTGGTCGAGGTCGCGCCGGCGGTGGGTCTCGCGGGCCAGGAAGTGGAGGGTTTCTACGGGCACACCATCGGTGTCGCCTGGGGCGACCTCGACAACGACGGCGACTTCGATCAGGTCGCGGCGAACCTCGCCCACCCGCGCTTCTTCGACTTCTCGGACAAGACGCAGGTCCTCCTGAACGACGGGACGGGGCGCTTCACCGACCTCGCCGGGGATTGGGCGTCGCCCTTCGGCTCGCCCTCGGGGCTCCGCTACCAGGAGACGCACTCCGTGCCGGTGCTCTTCGACGCGGACCAGGACGGCGTGCTCGACCTCGCGATCAGCGCGACCTACGACGGGCGGCCCACGGACTTCTACCTCGGCGCGGGCGACGGGAGCTTCCGCCTCGCCAGCCGGGAGGCCGGCATCCCGTTGACCAACGGCTGGGGCATGGCTGTGGCCGACGTGGACCGCGACGGAGACATGGACCTCTACGCCGGCGAGCTCCTGGTCAACGAGGGGGCCACGGGCCACTGGCTCCAGCTGGGCCTCGTCGGGACGGAGGCGAACCGGGCGGCCATCGGCGCGACGGTCGAGGTCGTCGCGGGCGGCGTCGCGCGCATTCGTCACGTCCTGGGTGGCACGGGCATGGGAGGCCAGGATGACCTCACGCTCCACTTCGGCCTCGGCGACGCGCGCGTCGTCGATCGGATCACCGTGACCCTCCCGGGCGGCGCCGAGCTGAGCTACGAGGGCCCGATCGAGGCCGACCGGCGCCTCTGGCTGGTCGAGGGCCGCGCCGCGCCCATCGAAGGCTGGGCCCGGCCCGACTGAAGCCGCGCCTCAGAGCGTCCGGAGGAACGCCCGAAGCGCCTCGAGATCCGCCTCGCTCAGGTGCGTGACGGCGTGGTGGCGGTCCGCGCACTCCGCGTCCCCGAAGGCGTCGACCGAGGGCATGCAGCCGTCGCTCATCAGCCCCTCCCGGAGCCCCACGCCGAGCAGCGAGGGGGTTTGTCGAAGGACGCTCAGGGTCCCCTCCGCGAGCTCGTGGCTCTCGCCGTCGCTGAGCCGGGCGCCATCGTGGCAGCCCGTGCACCCGGCGTCGCGGAAGACCACGCCGCCGGCCCGGGCAAGCGCCTCGTCGGCGACCGCGGCGGGCGGGTCCGGCGGGAGCGCATCCATCCACCGGCCGACGGCGTCGACGACCGCAGGGCTCACGTGGGGGGCGCCCATGAGGGTCATGTTCGCGGCCACGATGTGCGTCATGTCGGGCTCGCTCCCATCCCAATGGAAGGGCTCGCTCCCGAGGATCCCTCCCCCGAGCGGCTGCGTCCGCCGCGAGCGCCCGTCCGGGAAGGTCCAGACGTGGCCATCGTCCGAGCCGTCCGGATGGCAGGAGGCGCAGGCGACCCCCGAGGTGCCATGGCCCTCGTGGAAGAAGACGAAGCCGGCGTCGAACGCGAAGGACGAGCCCAGGCGCACGCGAATGGAGCCGCTCGGGCTCGCCACCCGCGGCTCGCCGGCGGTCTGGTAGACGACGTCATCCTCCGAGCGGAAGGCGACGGAGGAGATCAGCCCACGCTCACCGAGGCGCGACCCGGTCTGGTTCAGCGCCGGCGAGCTATGGGTACCCGTGTCGTCGAGGACGAGGACGGTGGCGTCGCCGGGGACGGCCAGGGCGATCGCGTCGCCGCGCGTGCCCGTCGCCATGTCGACGGCGAAGGCCGTGGCGCTGACCCGGGGCTCCTCGCCGAGGAAGTCGAGGGCATCGTCGAAGCGGATCACCTGCGGGCGCGCGACGGTGGGCCCGCGTGTGCCCCCGCTCGTGACCCTTCGCGAGTACCCCGAGCTCGGGGGTCGCGGCTCGGCGCTGCTCGCGAGGGCCTGGAGATGGAGCTGGCGGAGCATGACGAGGCGCCCCTCGCCGTCGCGGCGCATGCGCCAGGCCACGCGCGGCGCTCGGCCGTCCAGGCCCGCGGGGAAGAGCGCGCGCTGGGCGATCACGCCGTCGCGGACCCGGAGCACCTCGGTCGAGCGGAAGCGGCTGACGAACACGTCCCCGTCCTCACCGACGACCACGTCGCGGAGGTCCGGCACGAGGACGTGCGTGGTGAGCGCGGCCCCGTCGGCGAGCGCGAGGGAGGCGAGCTCGCCGCCCGCGGTCGCCACCCAGACCTCGCCAGCCACCGGGTCGACGTCTACGCCGCGGACGGCCCCGGGGACCGTCACGAGCCACGCGAGCTCGAGGCGGCTCGAAGCCGTGAAACGGACCCGCGCGACGCCATGATCCCGCAGGCTGAGCACCCAGCCGTCGGCCACCGCAACGCTCCGCCAGGGCTGGCTCCCGCTCGGGAGGTCGAGCGTGGCCACGGCGTCCCGGCGGAAGCCCAGCACGTCGACGACGTGCACGCGGTCCGCCCGCGGACGCGCGGCGAGCGCCCGGCGCCGGTCGGCGCTCAGGGTGAGCGTCCCGCCATAGAGCGGAGGCGGCGGTACGTCGGCGAGCACGACCTCGGCGTCGTCCGGCACCTCGGGCGGCGCGGTCACGTCGATCGCGCCGGGGACGAAGGATGCACCGGGGTCCGCGCCCCGAAACGTGCCCTCGCTTTCAGCCTCGAGCTCCGGCGCGTCGATCGGCGCGCCACAGCCCGCCAGCGCCACCACGAAGGACACGATGCATCGCGTGCGAATCCCCACCATGTAACGAGCGTACCACCTAGGCGAGCTTTCCAGAATGGTCAGAAATTTTTTTGGCTGCGGCCGTCCCCCAGCGGTGCGATAAACGCGCGCCGGGGGGCCCCACAGGAGGAGAGGCCATGTCGTCGGATCTGCTGCGCACTGGAAAGCTCATGGACGGCGCGTTCGTCGCCGCGGGCGAGCTCGACCACACGGAGCTCTCGGATGACGAGCTCTACGCGAAGCTGCGAGCGCTGCTCGCGGAGGGCATTCACGGGATGTGCTTCAGCGCCTACGTGGGGGACCAGTCGCCGGCGGCGAAGTCGGTCCTCTCGGAGGAGCAGGTGCGCTCGCGCCTCGACATCATCGCCAGCTCGACGCGCGGCATCCGCACGTTCTCCTGCACCGAGGGCAACGAGCACGGCGCGCGCCTCGCCAAGGAGCGGGGCCTCGAGACGCTGGTGGGGGCGTGGATCGGCGACAGCGAGGAGAAGGACGATGCCGAGCTCGCCGCCGTGATCGAGGTCGCCCGCGCCGGCTACGCCGACATGGTGGCCATCGGCAACGAGGTGCTCCTCCGCGGCGACCGCAGCGAGGAGCAGCTGCTCTCCTTCATCCGGCGCTTCAAGGAGGTGGTCCCGAACGTGCCCGTCGGCTACGTGGACGCCTACTTCCTCTTCCCGCAGCGGCCGGCCCTCGTCGAGGCCTGCGATTTCCTCCCCATCAACTGCTACCCCTTCTGGGAAGGCTGCCCGCTCGAGAACGCCGTTCCCTACGCCGCGGCGATGGTGAACCAGGTGAAGGGCGTCGCCGGCGGCAAGCCGGTGATCATCGCGGAGACCGGCTGGCCCACGGCCGGCATGCCCGAGCGCGGCGCGCTCCCGGGCAAGCGGGCCGCGGCGCTCTACGCGCTCAACCTCATTCCCTGGGCGGCGCGCGCGAGCGTGCCCCTGTTCTGGTTCTCGGCCTTCGACGAAGGCTGGAAGGTCGGCGCCGAGGGCGACGCAGGCGCCTGCTGGGGCTTCTGGGATGCCGACGGGAGACCGAAGTATGCGTAGCGAGCACGAAGGCATCTGCTACTCGGGCTATCGCGCCGGGCAGAACCCCGACACCGGGGACTTCCCGACCGTCGACCAGGTTGCGGAGGATCTCCGCATCCTCTCGAAGCGCTGGGCGAAGATCCGCATCTACGACAGCGGGCCCCACGCGGAGCTCGTCCTCCGGGCCATCGAGCGCGAGGGCCTCGACCTCGAGGTGCTCCTCGGCGCCTACGTGCGCGCCGAGGTGAACAACCCCGATTGCCCCTGGGGAGCCCACTACGACGACGCGACGCTCGCGAAGAACGTCGCGTCGAACGAGGAGGAGATCCAGCGGGCCATCGCCCTCGCGCAGCGCTACCCGACGCTGGTCGGAAGCGTCTCCGCGGGCAACGAGGCGACCGTCGACTGGAGCGGCAACCTCATCCCCGTCGAGCGGATGATCCACCACGTGCGCACGCTGAAGGCGGCCATCGCTCAGCCCGTGACCTTCTGCGAGAACCACGTGCCCTGGATGGACAAGCTCGCGCCCCTCGTGCCCGAGCTCGACTTCATCTCCGTGCACTCCTACCCGGTGTGGGAGTACCGCTCCATCGAGGAGGCCCTCGCGGTCACCGATGCGGACCACGAGCGCGTGCAGGCGCGCTACCCGGGCGTGAAGGTGGCGATCACCGAGGCCGGGTGGACGACGCGCTCGAACGGGCGCGGCATCGAGCCCTGGAACGCGAGCCCGGAGCTCCAGGCGCGCTACTACGCGATGCTCAGCGAGTGGGCGCGCACCAAGGGCGTCTTGACCTACGTCTTCGAGGCCTTCGACGAGGACTGGAAGGGCTCGGACGATCCGGACGAGCCGGAGAAGCACTGGGGGCTCTTCACCATCGACCGGCGACCGAAGCCGGCGATGCGTGCGGTGTACCCCGAGCTCGTCGCCTGAGCTTCAGCGGAGCGCCAGGAGGGCGTCGTCGACGGCGGCCACGACCTCCGGCACCTCGCTCGGGGCGTTCGGCCAGTGCGGCGCGAAGCGCAGGTTCCCGCAGGGCACGGCGCAGGCGATGCCCCGCTCGACGAGCGCCTTCTGGAGCGCCGGACCGTCCACGCCCGCGGACGCCTCGACGCAGAGCGAGGCGCTCCGGGCTGCAGGCTCGGCGCCGCGCAGGCTGGTGAAGCCGCGCGCCACGAGCTCCGGCTCGAGGGCGTCCAGGTACGCCTGCGTGTGCGCGAAGATCGCCTCGGTCCCGAGTTCGGCGATCAGGCCGACGGAGCCCTCGAGGGCCGCGTAGCCGACGGCGTTTCCCGCGCCGCGCTCGAAGACGTCGGCGCGGGCCTTCAGCGGCCGGTCCCGGCGGAGATGTCCCTTGCCGAGGAAGAGGAAGTCGAGGGCCTGCTCGTGGCTCAGCCAGCCGGCGGTCCGGGGCACGAGCCGGTCGCGGCGCTCCGGCGCCACGTAGAGGAGCCCCGCGCCCTCGGGCCCCATCAGCCATTTGTGCCCGCCGCTCGCGAGGTAGTCGACGCCCGCGGCGCGCACGTCCAAGGGGATCACCCCGAGGCCCTGGATACCGTCCACGAAGAGCTCGACGCCGAGCTCCCGGCAGCGCGCCCCGAGGGCCGCGAGGGGCAGGCGGAAGCCGGTCTGGAAGCGGACCCAGCTGAGGGCGAGGAGGCGCGCGCCTTCGAGGCGCGGGAGGAGCTCGGCCAGGCCCTCCTCGTGGGAGCGATGGAAGGCGTCCATGGGCAGCACCTCGAGCGCGAGGTCGAAGGTGCGCGCGGCGATCTGCCAGGGCGTGACGTTCGCCGGGAAGTCGCCCTCGAAGACGAGCACCCGGTCTCCAGGCTTCCAGTCGATGGAGAGCGCAACGTCGGCCACGCCCGTCGACGTGTTCAGCACGAAGGCGAGGTCCTCGGCCTCCGCGCCCATGAGCCCCGCGAGCGTCGCCTTCAGTCCCTCGCGCCGCGCCGCCCAGGCCTTGAAGCCGCCGAGGCCGTCGCGCCCGTAGTCGGCGAGACAGGCGGCGGCCATCTCCTGCGAGGGGCGCGAGGCCGGGCTGATCGCCGCGTGGTTCAGGTACGCACGCGCCTCGAGGTCCGGAAAGAGCGTGCGCTCACCGAGGACGGCGCGGCTCACGCCGTGAGCTCGCGGAAGTGGGCGAGCGCCGTGTCGATCTCCGCGTCCGTCACGTAGGGCGCCGGGCCGAAGCGGAGCTTGTCGCCCCGCGCGTCCACGTAGACGCCCCGCTCCCGGAGCGCGCGAACGACCCGGGGCGCATCGGGCACGCGGACCGTGACGAAGCCCCCGCGCCGCTCCGGCGGCGTGAGCACCTCGACGGCGGGGCGCTGCGCCGCGAGCTGCTCGAGGATGCGTCCGGTCTGGCGGAGCGAGGTCGCGCGGAGCCGGGGCAGCGTGAGCCCCTGCGCCTCGAAGAAGCGGAGCACGCGTCGGGCGCGGAAATGGCTCGCGGGGTCGTAGGTGCTGCCGGCGAAGCGGTCGGCGTTGGTCTCCCCGTAGCCGATGGGCCGGTCCGGGGGAGCCTCAAGGTTGGCGAAGTCGCTGAACCAGCCGGTGAAGACCGGGCGCAGGGTGCAGTCCGGCGGAACGCGGAGGAAGCAGCAGCCCTCGCCCCATTGGAGGTACTTGTAGCCGCCGCCGCTGACGAAGACGTCCGCGGGCAGCCCCGCGTAGGCCGGGTCGTCCGCCCAGGGCACGATGCCCGTGTGGTGGTAGGCGTCGAGGAGCACCTCGGCGCCCTGGGCGCGCGCACCGCGGATGGCGAAGGCCAGGTCCGGGACGAGGGCCGAGGTCTCGAAGAGGACGCTCGAGACCATGAGCGCCGCGACGTCCTCGGCGATCTCCGCAGCCAGGCGTTCGGCGAGGCTCACGACGGGCGCGGCCGGGACGCGCGTCACCTCGAGCCCCTCCTCCTCGAGGCGCGTGAGCTGGCGCCGGAGGCTGTGGAACTCGCCATCGGTCGTGACGATGCGCGGCCGCTTCCGGAGGTCCAGGGCCGAGAGGAAGCGGAGCTGGAGCTCGTGGCTGTTGGTGGCGAGGGCCACGTCCTCGGGCCTCCCGCCGTGCTCCTCGGCGACGTAGGCGCGGAGCGCGTCGGCGGCCTCGTAGGCGGGGCCCCACTTCGCATCGACGTGGGCCGCCGCCTGCTCGAAGGCCTCGAGGAGCCCCTCCCGGGCGACGTCGGGCCAGGCCTGATGGGAATGGCCCGTGAGGAGGATGCGGCCTTCGCGCAGGAAGGACGCGTAGTGCGGGCGGAGCGCCTCGGGGTCGAGCGGCTCGGCGGTCATGGGGGCACGTTAGTACACGAGACGAGAATCGCGGTGACCCTGGCACGCGGTGGTCTCCCCTGCGTGGATGGTATGGTCCACCATGGCCCGCGCGCTGCCAGCCCTCCTGCTCCTGATCGGATGCCTTGGCAGCCACCCGAACCCCGTGGACGTAGGCGACGGAGGGTCGGACGCGGGTCCCGGGGACGCTGGCTTCCCCGACGCCGACGCGCCGGAGGATGCGGAGGCGGACGGCCCCCCCGCGGACGCGAGCCCCGAGGACACAGGCGTGGAGGATGCAGGCGACGCCGGGGTCGTCCCTCGACCGATCGTCATCGATCGCCGCGACGACCTTGCTCCGCCAGGCCCCATGCCCCCCAGCCGCTGCGGCCTCGAGCGCCCCCTCGACCTCGACGGGGACGGGGTGCCCTTCCTCGCGGAGACCTTCGTCGAGTTGCCACCGGAGGTCGGGGCGTTCTCGGAGCACTCGGCCGGCCCCGGGGCCTCCTTGGTTCTTCCCAGCGGCTGCGACGAGTGTGCCCTCGTCGTCGACGAGCTCGGCGTCACGCGGTACGAGGGTGTCCGGGTGCCGGCGACGCTCAACGTGCACCGCGTCACGGCCGGCGGCACGGCCTGGATCTCCGGTCGCAGCTCCGTCACGGACGACGTCCACTTCGTCCACGCGCTGCGGTGCGGCGCCACTCGAAGCTGGACGATCCGCGGCGGCACGAGGCTGGAGCTACGGCCGGTCGCCGGACGCGACGAGGTCTTTCTCGTCGGCGACGACCACGTGACCCTCGCCCGACCCGACGGGACGGAGCGCAGCTTCCGAGACGTCTTGCACGCGGTCCCCTTGCCCTCGGCGGACCGATGCGCCGACGGCGTGACCGGCGACCTCTGTGCCTCCGCGATGGCGCTGAGCCACGGAGCCGCGGGTCGGCGCGCCCTCGCGCTCCTCGAGGAAGGCGACGCGATCACGTTGCTCCGCGAGCAGCGACAGCTCGAGCCGATCACGGCCTGGCCCCCGGAGCAAGGGCCGTGGTTCTGCGCGCAGGCAGCGCCCACCGATGCACCCGTGGAGCTCGTACGACCCGAAGCGGGCGGGCGCCTCTCGCGGTGGCGCCTCGGATCGCCCGACCTCGATTGCGCCGAGGTCGTGACCGCTCAGGCGATCGGCGGCCACCTCTGGGCCCTGACGCGAGGCGGCGACGGCAACTCGCTCCGCCTCCTCCGCAGCGACGCGTTCGCGGAGCAAGCCCTGCCGGCGAGCTCGCCGAACCCGGTGCTCTACGCCCTCCCCGGCGGCGGCGTCGGCGTGATGCAGATCGACGCGGCGAATCCAAGCGCCGGGCGCGTGCTCCGGGGGGCTGCGGCGCCTGGCTCGATGCCGACCTTCGCGTGGGAGGGCTTGGGGCGTGGGCTCTTCTTCCATCCGGCGCGCGACGCGGCCTGGGCAACGCGCCGCGAGGGAGCCTCGGTCCTCTTCCGCCGGATCCCCTCCGCCGACATCGAGATGCCCGGGGAGACGCTGCCGGTCACCGGCCCCGTCGGACTCGCTTTCGTGGGCGAGCTCTTCGTGATCCGCGAGAGCGAGGGCACGCTCACGGGCTACCGGACGACAGGGAGCGTCGAGCCCGTTCCGCTCGGCAGGGCACCGAGGGGCATCGGTCGCCTCGATGTCGGCGAGGGCCGCGCCCTCTTGGTCGTCACCTCCTCCGAGACCTGCCAGGCCTTCGAGTGGGACGGCGCCGACCTGCGTCGGGTGGCCCGGGCTGCCGGGTGCCTTCGTGAGTTCGGGCGCTTCGCGCCGAGCGATTGGCTCCTGGCCGACGTCGGTCTCGGGCGCCTCGACGGGGATCGCTTCGTCGTCGCCGATCCGGACGCGCTGGACGCCCCCTTCGTGTGGGGCGGCGAGGACGACGCCGGGGTCGCGTGGTTCCAATGGGCGGGCCCGGACGATGAGCGCGGCGCCCTCTACCAGGTCGACGACCGCTCGCTCCTGCTCCGCGTCGACGGCGCCGGCGCGGAGGTCGGCGACCGGCAGACCTACCCCATCTTCCGCTTCCGCGGGTCCGAGCGCCTTTGCATCCTCGGTCCCGGCCCGGGCCGCTGCGAGGCGCTCGCGGCCGACGCGGAGCTCCTGGAGCGCACGCTGGTCGTCGGGCTTGACGGCCGGGCCTCCGCGCGCGCGCGCGCGCCCTCGAGCGCCGGCGACGCGACGTGGCTCTGGCGAAGCCAGCTGCCGCCCCGCGAGTGAGCGCGTGGAGGCCGTGCTAAGGCGCGGGCCATGGCGACGCCCGACGCTCCGAGCGATCCCCCGAAGCGCCAGGTGGGCGACCTCGCGTACACGGACGAAGGGGACGGCCGGACCTTCCTGCTCGTCCACGGCCTGCCCGGCTCGGGGCGGGACTTTCGCTGGCTCGCTCCGGTGCTCGCCGCGCACGCCCGCGTCGTCCGCATCGACATGCCGGGCTTCGGCGGGTCGCCGCTGAGCGGCGGCCTCGACGTCGACGCCCGGGCCGACTTCGTGCTCGCGGCCGTCCGGACGCTCGGGCTCGAGGCGCCGGTGGTGGTCGGCCACTCCATCGGCGGGGTGCTGGCCACGGCCGCGGCGACCCGCGCCCCCGAGCTCTTCTCCGGGCTGGTCCTCGTGAGCAGCCCGGGCGCGCGGCCGCACCGCGGCTTCCGCATTCCGCGACGCACGCTCGCGGGGCTCGTGAGCTTCGGACCGACGGCGTCGCTGCTCCGCGGAACGACCCAGGCCTTCTTCCGCCGCGCCGGCTTCCGCCACAGCAGCTTCGAGGAGAACCGGCTCACCCTGCAGCTCGTCGCTCAGGTCTCCATCGAGGCGCACGCCGCGCGCCTCGCCCGCGTGGACCTCCCGACGCTGCACGCCTTCGCCGCGGACGATCCGCTCGTGGAGGTGGAGATCATGCGGGACGCCGCGAAGCTCACGCAGGGCCAGGTGCTCGAGGTGCCGGACGGCGGGCACAACCCGCAGAAGCACCACGCCGTGGAGATCGGCGCGGCGATGCGCGCGCTCTTTCCGTAGGACCGTGAGACCTTTCCGTAGGACCGTGAAACGTCAGCCGAACTGCACGGCGGAGACGGTCTTGCCGAAGACGGGCCCGGTCCACGGCACCTGGCCAGGGTCCTCCCCGGCGGCTCCGGCGACGACCATGAGCGGCAGGAGATGCTCCTCGCGCGGGTGCACCTCCCGGGCGCGCGGGGCGCGGTCCCAGCGCGTGAGGGCCGCGTCTCGCTCCGCCGGCGCCAGGCGCACGGTCTCCTGAAGCCAGGCGTCGAAGCCGTCCGCGACGGCCGTCGCGGCCTCGAGGCGGAAGCCGCGCATGTTGTGGTAGCTCATGCCGCTCCCGACGATGAGCACCCCCTCGTCGCGCAGCGGGGCGAGCGCGCGGCCGATGGCGAGGTGCCGCCCCGGGTCGAGGCTGGCCTCGAGGGAGAGCTGCACCGTGGGGACGTCGGCGTCGGGGAAGCTCCGGCCGAGGGGCACGAAGGTGCCATGGTCGAAGCCGCGCTCGGCGTCCTCCGCCGTCTCGAAGCCCGCGCCCTGGAGCAGCCCGCGCACCCGCGCGGCGAGCGCAGGCTCACCCGGGGCCGGCCAGCTCAGCTCGTAGGACGCCGGCGGGAAGCCGTAATAGTCGAAGAGCATCGGCGGCTGCGGCGCGGTCATGACCGTCGGGACCTCGGTCTCCCAATGGGCGGAGACGACGAGGAGCGCCCGGGGCCTCTCCGCGGAGAGCTCCCCCACGCTCCGCCAGTAGCCCGCGAGGGCCTCGACCTCGTTCGGGTCCGCCCCGGCGAAGTCGACGTAGGAGTAAGGACCGCCCCCGTGCGGGACGAAGAGGACGGGCATGCGGGTGGCCATGGAGGAGCTCCTCGGGTCGTGGGCGCGGCTCGTGGGCTCGCCGTCGCCTGACCCTGCGCCGAGGGTCGCCAGGGCCGCGGCACCGGCGAGCCCGGCAACGGCTTCCCGGCGACCGAGCTTCTTCGGGGAGGAAGGCGGTCGGCGAGGCATGGGCTCAGAGTGCAGGCCGCCCGCGGGTTGCACTAGAGGGTGCTTTCGCTCCGCTCCGTTGCGCTGGGGGAACGAAGGCTCACTCGGGGCGCGGGGGCCGGTTCGGCCTCACCCGCACGAGCGCGCGACCCATGCTCATGAAGAGCGAGCCATCGATGCCGATCGCCAGGCTGTTGCCGGCGTCGTAGACCTCCCCCTCGGCGAGCTCGTAGTCGCCGAAGCGGAAGATGCGGTTGCCGCTGGCGTCGGTGGTCGGCGTGCGGAAGGGCGCATCGCCGACCTCGATGCGGAGAAGGCGCTCCCCGGCGGGGCCGCCCTCGTCCGCGAGCCAGCGCCAACCGTAGACGTAGGTCTTCCCCGTCGCCTCCTCGGCGCCGGTTCCGTAGACCATGTTCGCGCCGCCGCTCACGCTGGGGATGCCCGAGACCTGGGTCTCGAGGTCCGTCCACGCGACCACGAAGCCGCGCGCGGCCACGTCGTAGCGGAGCCCGACGATGCCCCTCGCGACGTCCGGCGCGGCGTCCGGGGAGACGCCCCAGGTCGACACGCCCCCTTCGGGCGGCGTGCCCCCGGGCGGTACCACGAGTCCGTTCGGCAGGTAGCCGCTGTAGTTGGCGACGAAGACCCAGTCCCGGCGCGAGGCCGGGGAGTTCTCGACGGTACGGATGGCCTCGGGGAGCTCCGTGAACTGCACGCTCGGCTCCCCCGCCAGCTCGTCCTCCCGGCGCACGGCCACGAGGCGCGCGCGCCCGGCGTCCTCGTCGCAGGTGATCAGGCCGTTGACGATGTTCGAGGTGGCGCAGGGGCCGTCGACGACGACGACGAAGCGCCTCCCGTCGGGCGCGTTCACGAGCGTGGGCGTGGTGCCCGTGCGCTGGCGGAAGCCGTCGCCGCGAGCCCACGCGCGCGTGACGGTCCGCGCCCGCGGGTCGTAGACCATCTTCACGAGGGCGTTCCCGGCGGGCACGTAGAAGAAGGTCCGGCCCTCGGAACCGGGCTCGGCAGCGATCTCGTTCGAGGGGGCGCTTTCGTCGATGGCGCCGCAGGCGAGGATGCCCTCGAGGTCGCCGTCCATCACGATCATGAACGCGCGCTCGACGTCCTCGACGTCGAAGAGCGCCGTCGTGACGTGCTCGCCGCCGAAGCCGCGAACCTGCGAGTTGCCCGTGAAGCCCGGACGAAGGCGCCCGAAGCGAAGCCCGCAGGCCTCCCGGAGCGCGGCCGGCGTCAGCGCGACGCTCTTCTCGCAGCGGACGCTCCCGTCGAGGCGGTCGTCGTCGCGGAAGACCACGAGCGAAGGATCCGTCGTTCGGCAGGGGCCGCTCTCCGGCACGCGATGGCCGTCCGTGTCCGGGACGATGACGCGCCCGTCGTCGAGGGCGACGATGTTCCACGGCAGCGAGGGCGCGAAGAAGGTGTTGATGTCGAAGAGGTCCAGGGCCTCGAAGCGGGCGCCGCTCACGACGAAGCGGTAGCCGCGCGTGAGCGTGGCGCCCCAGATCGTGTAGGCGGCGGGATCCTCCGCGTAGCGTCGCGTGCTCAGCGCCTGGACCGGCGAAGCGCCGCCGATGGGCGCGCCGAAGATCCCCTCGTAGTCCCGCACCTGGACCGTGACGTCGTCGCTGGTCGGACCGGCGACCCAGGTAGAGGCGCGCCGGGCCGGCGAGAAATGGAGCATGCTCGAGAGCGTGCCCGTGGCCCCCGGCGGGAGGGGCAGCTCGTCGGCCTTCGCCGCCTCCTCGGCGGCCCAGAGCGCGCAGAGCTCCTCGGAGGCCGTGCAGCTCCCGGCGTCGACGGCGGCGTCTCGGCCCGCGTCCCTGCCGCCGT
>JBCDGX010000001.1:0-30622 GCA_038750805.1 Myxococcota bacterium | reverse complement strand
GTGCTCGGCCCGGCATCACGCGTCGAGGCGCGCGATCACGTGGTCGTAGACACACGAGCCCGCGCAATCGACGGGGCCCTGGGTCGCGGCAGCGAGCTCAACGAGGGCGGCACGGTGACGCTCGAGCGCGCCGAGGTGCGCAGCAACCGGGATACGGGCATCCAGCTTTTCGCGTCGACGCTCGACGCGACGGACCTCGTCGTGCAGGGGACCACGGAGACGCCGACGGGGCTCGGCCGAGGCGTCGTTGCCCAGGACGGCTCGAGGCTCACGCTCGAACGCGCAGCCGTGGTCGACAACCAGGCCATCGGCGTCCTCGTGCGCGACGAGGGCAGCCAGGGGACGCTCACCGATCTTCGCGTTGCCGAGACGCGCGAGTCGGTGGAGACGCCGGGAGGCGGGCTCGGGCTCTTCGTGGACGCCGGCGCCACGGTCACGCTCACCCGCGGATGGCTGGACGGGAATCGCGGCGCGGCACTCTCCGTCGAAGACGGTGGCGACGCCTCCGTCGAGGACCTGCTCGTCACGGACACGCAGGTCGAGGCCGAACTCGAGGTGCTCGGCGCGGGAATCCGGTGCCTGGACGGAACCCTCGACGTGAGCCGCAGCCTCCTGGAGCGGAACGTGGCAGTCGGTGTCATCGCGGAGCAGAGCTGCGAGCTCTCGTTCCGCGACGGGACCATCCGCGACACGCGAAGCCTGCCCCGGCCCGAATTCGCGGACCTGAGCTACGGCCTCGTCGCCCTCGGAGCCGGACGTGTCCTCGTCGAGCGCGTGATCGTCGAAGGGAGCCGCAGCGTCGGACTGGCCGCGTTCACCATGGGCGAGCTCGTGCTGTCCGACGTGGTCGTCCGGGATCCTGCGTTTGGCATGCCCGCCGTCGCTGGCGTCGGACTGCTGGTTGGCTTCGGTGGGCGCGCCCAAGCGCAGCGCCTCCTCGTGGACGGCTGCAGTCTCGCCGGTCTCTTCGCGCTCGAGGGAGACGTGACGCTGAGCGACGCCATCATCCGCGACACGACCTCCTTCGACGACGAGGTCTACGGACACGGCATCAGCGCCTCCGAGGCCTCCGTCCTGGACCTTCGGCGCATCGTCCTCTCGCGCAATCTCGAGACCGGGCTCGTCGTCTCGGACCGGGCGACCGCCGTCGTCCGCGATCTCCTCGTCGAGGACACGCGAGGACCGGACTGCTCGCCGGGCTGCACGGACCGCGCCCCCGGCTCCAGCCTCGCCGCCTACGCGGACGGTCGCCTCGACGTCGCACGCTTCGAGCTCGTGGGCGGAGCGACCTGCGGCGTCCAGCTCGCGAGCGACGCCGAGCTCGACCTTCGAAACGGAGTCGTGCGCGACCATCCCATCGCGGTGTGCCTCCAGGTCGCGAACTATCCGCAGGAGCGGCTGCGGAACGACGTGCGCTACACGGAGAACGGGGTGCTGGTCGAGAGCACCGCGCTCCCCTCCCCCGTCTCGCTGGAGATGCTCGCGGCGCAGCTCGCCCCGCTCCTGGACACGGACGAGGGCTAGCGGCCGAAGCGGCGCCGGCTCCGTTCGCGGCGCTTCTCGGCCTCGACCTCCCGGTCCTTCGGGGGTGCGCTCGTCACGAGCTCGCCGAGGAGCGTCCGGGTGCTCGCGGCGATCTCGCGGACCGCGCGCTCGAAGGCCTCCTCGTTGGCGCGCGAGGGGCGCGTGGCGCCGCTCACCTTGCGCACGAACTGAAGCGCGGCCGCCTCGATCTCGTCGTCGGTGGCCGGGGGCTCGAAGTTGAAGAGCGGGCGGATGTTCCGGCACATGGGGCGAGCCTACCCGCCCCCGGCCGCGCGCCTCACTCGGGAAGGGCGAAGAAGCGGATCTCCTTCGCGCCCGTGTTCCCGCCCGTCGTCTCGACGGCCTCGAGAGTGACCCGATCCGTCGTCGTCGGCGTGATCGGGAACTCGTAGTACTCGTCGGGATCGGGCGTTTCGAAGGGGCCCATCACCGTCCCGTCCGGGAAGACGAGGCGCACGCTCCGCACGATGGAGGTGCCATCGGTCATCTTTCGGCTCCGGAACCCGAAGCGGCGGATCTCGTAGGCGCCGGCGAAGGCCACGGTCACGAAGGCGTCGTCGCCGTCCGAGTAACTCGACCACTCGGTGCTCATCATGCCGTCGAAGGCGTTGTCGATGCCCCAGGTCTGGTCGTTCGCCGCGCCGCCGAAGTTGCTCGACACCTCGACGATGCGCGCGCCGGCGTCCATGAGCGCCACGTTGTCCATGCGCTCGCCGTCCATCGGGTCTTCCTCCGGGAGCGTCGTGAAGGAGTAGAGCTCGGACTCGTCGACGAAGCCGCTCGGGTCCTCGGCCAGCGCGCGCACGTAGATGGTCGTGCCCGCCGGCAGATCCTCGAGCGGGATCTGGTGGTCGATGGCGTACTCGTCCTCGAGCATGTCCGGGTCGAGTGCGACGAAAGGCCGATCGTCCGGCGCGAAGCCCCAATGGGCCTCGCATTGCGTCGGTCGGCTCGTGTCGAAGCGGAAGACCGCGCGGCTCGGGGCGATCTCCTCGAAGCGGACGTTCACGAAGCCGATGGGCGCCCCGTCCGGTTCCACGGCCGCGTCCCCGCAGGCGGCGACGAGCAGGAAGAGAGCGAGGCTCGGGAAGGTGCGTCGAAGGGTCATCGCCACGTGAGAGACCATGGGGCCTCCGAAGGATTCGGTCGTGCGATCTTTTCGCACGGATCGCTGCCTTCGTGCCCGCGCCTCGCGAAATCGACGCCGGCCCCGAATCCTTTTCGGGACCGCCGGACTCTACCCCTTCGAAGGCGGCCGAACGCCGCCCGAAAGGAGATTCGATATGGCTTCCCTCGCTCAGGCGCTCCTTCCTCGCAACGAGTCGAACCTCGACCGCGGCATCCGCGTCGCCCTCGGCATCGCCCTGCTCTCCCTCGTGTTCATCGGCCCGAAGACGCTCTGGGGCCTCGTCGGCCTCGTGCCGCTGGTCACCGGCCTCGCGGGCAGCTGCCCCATCTACCGGATGCTCGGGCTCTCGACGTGCCCGACCGGGCGCTGACGGCCCTATCCTCCGGCCCGTGGGCACCGACCACGCGAGCGACGAGGCGCTCCTTCGCCGCGCCGGGGAAGGCGATTGCCATGCCTTCGAGGCGCTCGTGCGGCGACACGGCGGATCGCTCCGGCGCTTCGCGGCGGGCCTCGTCGGCAACGGGGAGGCCGACGACGCGCTCCAGCAGGGGCTCGTCGCGGCGTACCGCGGCGCCGCGAGCTTCCGCGGTCAGGCCCGCGCTCGTACCTGGCTCTTCACCGTCGTGCGGAACGCGGCGCTTCGGCATCGGCGCCGGGAAGCCCGGCACGCGCACGATGAGGAGCCCGACGAGGACGCGCTCCTGCCCCTCGGCCTCGCCGCCGGCTGGGGCGCCGATCCCGAGAAGCTCGCTGTGCGCGCCCAGGTGCGGGCGCGGCTCGAGCGGGCCCTGGCCTCCCTCGCGGAGACCGACCGGGAGGTGCTGATGCTGCGGGACGTCGAGGGCCTGGCGGGCCCGGAGGCCGCCGCGGTGCTGGGCCTCGAGCTGCCGGCGCTGAAGAGCCGGCTCCATCGCGCCCGGCTACGCCTGGCCGGAGCGCTACGCGCGGAGGAGGACGACGATGCGTGAGGTCGGAGGGATCCGCTGCGACATGGTGCTCGCGGTGCTCAGCGACTACCTCGACGGCGACCTCGACGCCGCGACGCGAGAGCGGGTCGAGGCGCACGTCGCCGGCTGCCCCGAGTGCGAGCGCTTCGGCGCCGGCTTCGGCGCGATGGTGCGCTCCCTCGCCCGGAAGGACGAGGGCCTCGACGAGGCGCGGGTGCAGAAGCTCGCGGCCGTGCTCCGCCACGAGGGCGAGAGCAAGGCCTGAAGGCCCAGGGGTACGCGCGGCCGGCGCACGCGTCGCTTGACGTGACCCCCCTAGCCGGGGACACCTGTCGGGACGGAACGCGTTTCATGTCTCGCTACCCCTTCCCGAGTTATCCGAGCGGCTGGTTCGCCCTCGCCCTCTCCCACGAGCTGACGGACGACGCCGTCCTGACGCGCCAGGCCTTTGGCCGCGAGCTGGTCCTCTTCCGCGGCGAAGGCGGCCGGGCCCATGTGCTCGGCGCCTACTGCCCGCACATGGGCGCGCACCTCGGCAAGGGCGGCTGCGTCGACCGCGGCACGCTCCGCTGCCCCTTCCATGCCTTCCGCTTCGCCGGCGACGGGACCTGCGTCGAGATCCCCGACGTGGAGAAGATCCCACCGGGCATGAAGGCCGAGGCCTTCGACGTCCGCGAGGTCGATGGCGCCGTCTTCCTCTGGAACGGCGCGCGCGGCGAGGGGCCGAGCTTCGAGCCGATGAGCTATTTCGAGCTCCGCGGCACCGAGGGCTGGTCCGACATGAGCTGGCACGTCTGGGAGCGCGTCGCCGCGCACCCGCAGGAGACGAGCGAGAACAGCGTCGACCTCGCGCACTTCAAGCACGTGCATGGCTACACGGACATGCACGTGATCGACGCGCTCGACGTCGAGGGTTCGACGCTGCGCATCGGCTACACGATGAAGCGCGACCTCGCGAACCTGGGCATGCCCGGGCAGACCGTCGAGAGCATCTTCCGCGTGCGCGTGCACGGCCTCGGCTACTCGGTCGTCGAGGTGACGGTCCCGCAGTTCAACACCGAGTTCCGCACCTACGTGCTCTCGACGCCCCTCGACCGGGACCACGTGATCCTGCGCGGCGGCGGCATGATGAAGACGCTGCCCGACCCGAACATGAGCGCGATGGTCGAGAAGATGTTCTTCGAGGGCTTCGTCCACGACGTCGAGCAGGACTTCGCCATCTGGGAGAACAAGGCCTACTTCGAGCGCCCGCTCCTCGCGGCGAGCGATGGCCCCATCGGCCCCTACCGAAAGTGGTGCCGCCAGTTCTACGCCTACGACGAGGCGGAGGCGGCGGAGTAGGCGCCGCTGTGACCCCTTCCCTCGATTGGTCCTCTTAGTCGTTCGGCCCCTCGACCCAGACACGGGGATCGTTCGTCGAGTACGTCTCGAGCCACGGGAGCTGGTCGCAAGCGAAACCGAAGACCACCCAGCCATCGCGGGTCCAGCCATCGTTCCATGCGACGAAGGTGAGGCCGAGCTTCAACGCCGGCGACCAATCGGACGGTGGGACCGCCACACGCTGGCCCACGGGGCCCCGGATGAGCCGGGCCCGCCAGCCCGGGTGCGTCGAGAGGTCGAAGCAAAGCACGTCCAGCTCCTCGCTCACACGGGCCGGGAGCGCGACGCCTTCCCCGGGCCAGGGTGTGGGAAGGAGGTCAGCGAGATGCTCCGTGTCCCAGCGGTAGACTGCCAACGGAGGCAGCCCTCGGGTCGTTGGCTCCCACCCGTTCGCTCGAGCGTGGCGGATCGTACGGGCCACGACCGCAGGACCGAGGGCCCGACGTTGACGGACGCGCGTCCACCGCGTGCCGTCGCGCCGGTAGAGGTCTTGGGGATCGAAGTACGCCCGCAACACCTGCCCCATGCCTGACGCGTGCTCGACCGTGAGCGAGAGCTGTCCGTCCGAGGCACGGACACACCATCGAAAGCGCTCGCCTCCGACCTCGATATCCCGAGATCCCTTCGCCGGCAGTGTCACCAAGTCAGCGTAGCGCCGAGCCGCTCCTCCGCCGAAGCGCGCTCACTCGGCGGGGTCGATGGCCGGGGCGCCCTGGCGTCGCGCGAGGTCGGCCTGGCGGCCCTCCTCGAGGATCTTCTCCGGCACGGGGCGAAGGTCCCACACGACCCCCAGCTTCGAGAGCGTCCAGAGCACGTAGTAGGTCACGTCGATCTCCCACCAGTAGAAGCCCTGGCGGCAGGACGCCTGGTGGCGGTGGTGGTTGTTGTGCCAGCCCTCGCCGAGGGTGATCAGGGCGAGCCAGAGGTTGTTGCGGCTCGTATCCGTCGTCTCGAAGCGGCGCGTGCCCCATACGTGGGCCAGCGAGTTGATGACGAAGGTGCCGTGCCAGAGGAGCACGGTGCTCGCGAAGAAGCCGATGAAGAGCCCCGGGAGGCCCGCCACGGCGATGCAGGCGAGCGCGAGGAGCGTCGGCGGGAGGAGCTGCCAGTCGTTCAGGAAGCGCAGCTCCGGGTACTTCGCGAAGTCGCGGATGCGGTCGAAGTCGGTCTCCTCGGAGCCCGCCACGAAGAGCCAGCCTACGTGCGACCAGAGGAAGCCCTCGCGCACGGGCGAGTGCACGTCGCCCTCCTGGTCCGAGAACTTGTGGTGACGCCGGTGATGGGCCGCCCACCAGAGCACGCCCTTCTGCGCGCTCGAGGTCGCGAGGAACGCGAGCACGAACTGGAAGACGCGGCTCGTCTTGAAGGAGCGATGCGCGAAGTAGCGGTGGTAGCCCGCGGTCACCGCGAACATGCGGAGGAAGTAGAGGCCCACGCAGAGCGCGACGGCCTGCCAGGTGACGCCGGTGAAGACGGCGCCCAGCACCGCAAGGTGGCAGAGCGCGAAGGGGATCACGTGGCGGATCGGAAAGCGCCGCTCCCTCATCCAGGGAAGCTCGGGGCTCTCGACGACGGTGTCTTTTGCCATTGCCGAACGCTAGCCACACCCCGATCTCGCGCCCGTCACCGTTGCACCGAGGGGAGTCATCGTTTCGTCACGAGCGCGTCGCAACCGACCCATCGGCTCACCATTCCCGGGTCATGACTCCCCCGATGGCGACACAAGGCCCGAGGATCCCTCAGGGATCGGGGACGAACTTGTAGCCGGCGCCGCGCACCGAGAGGAAGTGCCGCGGGTCGCTCGCGTCGGCCTCGAAGTGCCGCCGAAGCCGCGCGATGAAGTTGTCGATGGTCCGCGTCTGGTTCGAATTGCGAATGTTCCAGACCTTCTCGAGGAGCTCTTGCCGGCTGAGGACCCGGAGCGGGTTCTCCGCGAAATAGCGCAAGAGATCGAGCTCGAGGCGCGTCAGCTTTCGCGCCTCACCATGGACGATGACTTCATGCTTCTCGAAGTCCACCTCGGCGCCCGCGAAGCGAAGGGTCGCGGCGCGCGGGGGGCCGCTGGCGTCCCGCTCCCAGGCCCGCCGACGCAGCGCCGAGCGCACGCGCGCGAGCAGCTCCGCGAGCTCGAAGGGCTTCACCATGTAGTCGTCGGCGCCGGCCTCGAGGCCGCGCACGCGGTCGGCGGCGCTCGAGCGCGCCGTGAGCATGATGACCGGGACGAAGTTCCCCGCGTCCCGGAGCTTCCGGCAGAGCGCGAAGCCGTCGAGGTCCGGGAGCATCACGTCGAGCACCAGGGCGTCGTAGGCCTCGGCCTGCATGATGCGCTCGCCGGCCTGCCGGGCCGAGCTCGCGACGTCGACGGCGTAGCCCTCGAGCTCGAGGTTCAGCTTGAGGCCGGCGGCGAGGTGCTCTTCGTCCTCCACGACGAGGAGGCGCTGCTCGCCCGGGTCGATGTCGTTCACGACGGGGTCCTCATGCGAGCGCTTCCTGGCCGGCTTCCCGGGGTGCGGCGAGGGCCTTGCGCGGCAGCGTGATGGTGAAGCGGCTGCCCTTCCCGATGCCGGGGCTGCTGGCCCGCGCCGTCCCGCCGAGGCTGCGCACGATGGCGCCGACGACGAAGAGGCCGAGGCCCGTGCCCTTTCGGATCCGGACCGACTCCCGCTCCACCCGGTAGAAGCGGTGGAAGACGCGCTTGGTCTGCTCGCGGGTCAGCCCGATGCCCTGGTCCTCGACGTCGATGGCCACGCCGCCCTTCGCCGTGAGGCCCGCGCGGAGCACGACGGGCTCGTCCCGGCCGTACTTCATGGCGTTGTCGAGGAGGTTCTTGAGCACGATGGCGAGGGCCGCGCGGTCCGTGACGACGACCAGGTCCTCGGGGACCTCCAGGCGCACGGCGTCGGGCGTGCGCTTGTGGCGCCGGACGACCGTGGCGGCCGTCTCCTCCGCGAGGTCCTTGAGGCGGAGCTCGGCGAAGCCGTAGGCGGGCTGGTTCCCCGTCGTGAAGACGCTCGTCTGAAGCACGTCGTCGATGAAGGAGCTGAGGCGCTCGACGTCGCCGAGCATCATCTGCCGGAGCTCCTCGCGCTTGGCCTCGGGGAGCTCCGGGCGGGCCATGGTCTCGAGGAGGAGGCGGATCGACGCGAGGGGGCTCTTGAGCTCGTGGGTCACCGAGTCGATGAAGCCGTCCTGGCGCCGCACCTCGAGGATCTCCCGGGCGAGGTAGAAGCTGAGGAGCAGGAGCACCGTCACGACGACGGCGAAGGAGAGCGCGCCGAGCACGAGGAGCGACACGTTCAGCGCCATGGAGGCGTCGGAGCTGAGGTTGCGGGCGAGCAGGATGATCCAGCCAACCATCAGCGTGACGGCCAGCGGAACGCTCACCGCGCCGAGGGTGATCGGCGTGGAGAGCGACTTCAGGTTCCGGCGCGGGCGCACGAGGCGACCGTAGCACCCGGTCCGCTCGCGCCCCGGCCGATTCGTGTCAGCCTCCGCGACCCATGAACCGACGGCAGGCTCTCCGGCTGGCCGCCGTGCTCCGGGAGGAGGCCGAGCGCGCGAAAGCCGGGCTCCGCATCCCCGGTCACCCGCGGCCCCATTTCGTCTCGCTCCAGCTCCGGGACCTCGACGCCTTCCGCCTGAAGGCGCGCTTCGGGGGCATCACCAAGGACAGCCGGAGCCGCCGAAGGAGCGGGCTCGCGGACATCCGCGTCGGGAGCTACCGCCGGGACCAGGTCGGCCACGGGGGGCTCCGCTCGAACTCGGACGAGCTCGAGTCCCACGCGCTGGTCACGCTCCCGGCCGGCGGGACCGAGGACGGGCTCCGCTACGGGCTCTGGCGGCTCCTCGAGGCCAAGTACCGGGAGGCCTGCGACGACCTCCTGCACCGCAAGGCCGAGGAGCTGAACCACCTCGACGAGCACCGGAACCTCCCGAGCTTCGAGCGCCGCGACGCGGAGCGCGTCTGCACGCTCGCGCGCATGCCGGCCATCGACGAGGAGCGCTTCCGGAAGCTCGCCAAGGGCGTCAGCCAGAGCTTCCGCCGCTACCCGCGGCTCATGGACGGGCACGTCGCCGTGAGCGCGGCGAACGAGGCACGCGTCTTCGTGAGCACCGAGGGCGCGGAGGTGATCACGCACCAGGCGCGCCGCACCGTCGAGCTCCACACCTGGCACTTCTCCGAGGAGGGCTACGGCTTCCCGCAGACCAAGACCTGGTTCGTCACGGACGAGGCGGAGCTCCCGGACGCCGCCGAGCTGCGCCGCGTGCTGCGCTTCTTCGACCAGCGCTTCCAGGCCCTCCGGAGCGCGCCGCTGCTGCGCTCCTACGTGGGGCCCGTGCTCCTCGATCCGCGGCCGGCGGGGCTTCTGGTGCACGAGGCGCTCGGGCACCGCCTCGAGGGCAACCGGCTGCTCAGCGGGGGCGAGGGGCATACGTTCCGGGACTCGCTCGGGGAGAGCCTTTTGCACGAGGGGCTCAGCGTCCGCGACGACCCGCGCCTCGAGCGCTGGGGGGCCCGCTCCCTCGTAGGGCACTACAGCCACGACGACGAAGGCGTGCCCGCGGACGCCGCCGAGCTCATCGCCGGCGGGACGATTCAGGGCTTCCTCACCTCCCGGGCGCCCATCGCCAAGGGGCACCGCTCGAACGGCCACGCGCGGAGCGACTTCCATCAGCGGGCGACGGCCCGCATGGGCGTCACGGTCGTCGAGGGCGAGGACCCGCTCGACGATGACGCGCTGATGGAGGCCTTCCTCGAGGAGATCCGCGCGCAGGGCGTGCCCTGGGGCGTGCGCATCATCGAGGCGAACGGCGGCGAGACGAGCACCGACGCCTACGACTTCCAGGCCTTCCTCGGGGACGTCGACGTCGCCGCCCGCGTCCATCCAGACGGGCGCCAGGAGCTCATCCGCGGCGTGGACCTGGTGGGCACGCCGCTGAACGCCGTGCGCGGGATCGTGGCCATCGGCGCCCGGCAGGAGGTCGACAACGCCTGGTGCGGCGCCGAGTCCGGCTTCGTTCCGGTGACGACCGTCAGCCCGGCGCTCGTCGCCGAGGAGCTCGAGCTTCAGTCGAAGCCGGATCGGCCGATGACTCAGTATGCGCTCCCGCCGCCCTGGGAGCGCCGCAAACCTTGACGCCCGGGGTTTCCGGGCTCCACGAACACACCGGAACATGGCTGACGCAGGGGGGGCTCTGGCGCGCAACGTGTTCCTCGATTTCGTTGACCGAACGGTCGGTGAGATCGGGGCACGGAACTGCTGCGTCCACGTCGTGAGTCGCGACGGGCGGCGGATCCTCTGCCAGGCCGTCTCCTCCGGCTACCGGGCGACGCACCTCGCGCACGGGCTCGACCTCAGCGCCTGTGCGCACGTACGGAACGCGCTGGCCACGGGGCGTCCCATCGCCGTCACCGACGCGCGGCACGACCCGGGCGTCGCCGCCGTCGCGCGCAAACGCTACGGGCTCGAGGCGTGCCTCTACGTTCCGGTCATGGTCGAGGGAGCGGCCCAGGCCATCGCCATCTATTCGTATGGCAGCCCACACGAATGGTCCGAGGCGCAGGTCGCCGCGGCCGTGGGGGCGGCCGCGGAGCTGGGACGGGAGCTCGCGCGAACGCCCGTGCCCACGCCGCTCGATGCGAGCGAGAGCACGTCCTGGCAGCACGCCACGCTCGACGCGGTGCCCGTGCAGCTCGCCCTCGTCGACCGGGAGCTGAACGTCGTCTGGGCCAACGCCGCGCTGGCCGGGGGAGGCGCCGACGAGGGCCGCGGCGAGCCGCGCCTCGCGCCGCGCGCGCTCTTCGACCATCCGGAGCGCGGCGAGGACTTCCGGAACGCCGCCGAGGCGATCCTGGCCGGCGAGCTCGCGCGCTACGCCGGGCTCGTCGTCACCGCGGAGGGCTCCTTCAAGGTCGAGCTCCGGCCGGTGAAGGGCGCCGGAGAGGACGGCGTGCTGAGCGTCAGCTCCGTGGACGTGACGGAGGTCGTGCATGCCCGCGCCGCCCTCGACGCGACGCAGCACTACGAGCGGCTCGGGCGCCTCGCGACGACCGTGAGCCACGAGTTCGGCAATGTGCTCCAGGTCGCCCGGCTCGGGGTGGACGCGCTCGCGGCAGCGGCGGAGGGGGCCGAGGCCGAGGGAACGGCCGCCGCGACGCGCCGGGCGCTGGAGCGCGGCGCCGCGCTGACGCGCCAGCTGCTCTCCTTCTCCGGCGCGAAGGACGCCCGGAGCGAGGTCCTCGACCTGCCGCGGCTGCTCCAGCGCTGGTGGCCGCTGCTGCGCCAATCGGCGGGGGCGGAGCGCCGCGTGCGCCTCAGCGTCGCGGACCCGAGCTTCGCCTTGTGCGACGAAGACGGGCTCCAGCTGGCGCTCATGAACCTGCTCGCCAATGCGCGGGACGCGACGTCGCCGGGGGAGCGCATCGAGCTGATCCTCGACGAGCTCGGCGACTACACGACCATCGAGGTGCGCGACGAAGGCCGGGGGATGAGCGCGGACGTGCTCCGGCAGGCCGCGGAGCCCTTCTTCACGACGAAGGGTCCCGACCGGCACCCGGGCCTCGGGCTCTCGACGGTGCGGGAGCTCGCCGAGGCCCACGGTGGCTTCCTGGAGCTGCTCTCGGAGCCGGGCGCCGGCACCCGGGTCGTCATGCACCTCCGCCGGGCTCCGGGCTCCCATGGGGCCGAGGGCCCGGAGCGGGGGCGCCTGCTTCTCCTCGAGGACGACCCGGAGCTCGCCCACGTGACGCGGCAGGAGCTGACGCGCCTGGGCTTCGACGTGCACGTCTGCGCCGACGTCGATGCGCTCCGGGAGGCGCTGAGCGCGGCGGTCGTGCCCGAGGTGGTGCTGCTCGACCTCGCGCTTCCGAGCGCGGCCGCGGGCGCCCTCCTGGACGAGCTCGCTGGGCTCGTCCCGCGGCCGCGCGTGGTGCTCTCGCTGGGGCCGCGCTCGGGCGCGCTCGGGCGCCTCGCCGCGGAGCGCGGGCTTCCCTTCGTCGCCAAGCCCTACGGGGCGCGGGAGCTGGCCCGGGTGCTCGGCGCGTCGGAGGCCGGCAAGTAGCCGCGTACTACCGCACGCCGACGACACGCCCGCGCACCGAGAGCTCGCCGTTCGCCGACGTGGCGTCGTCGCGGATGTCGATCACGCCGCCGAGCGTGTCGATGCGGAAGGCGGCGTCGCCATCGGCCTCGGTGGTGAGATCCTCGCCCCCGACCACGGCCCCGGGGCCGTCCGGTCCGGCGTCACTGAAGGAACACTCGAAGAAGCCGGCGGTGCCCCCGCCGTAGAGGAGCTGCCCGCCGCAGCGGACCTCCGCCTGGCACCATGGACCACGGTCAGGCCGGGGCCGCAGGAGCACGTTGAAGGTGCAGCGCGTGCCGGGCGTGACCCGCGCCGCACCACCGACGACCTCGACCTCCCACTCGACCTCGACGCCCCGGATCGGCACCGGCTGCGGAGGCGGCGGGAGGGAGGGCTGCGCCGAAGGCGGCGGCTTGCCGCCGGGGCTCGGCAACGCCGGCGCGCTGGGGGCCCCGGGCGAACTCGGCACGCTCGGCGCGGGGAAGCCCGGTGCCGGCGACGTGCTCGGGGGCGGGTCGTGGTAGGGAACCAGCTCCTCGCTGCTCGAGATCACCCAGACGCCCACGCCGGCGATCACGCAGAGCCCGACCACGAGCAACACGCCGCAGCCGGCGAGCACGTAGACGAGCGTGTTCTCCCCCTTGTCGGGCTCCTGGGTCATCGCGCCGAGCCTACTCCGTGCGCCGCCGGCGCGCTCAGGACTCCGTGGGGACCCCGCGGAGGAGGCGCGCGAGGTTCGACTTCTCCCAGCGCGTGGCCTGCGCGTGGTGCCGGAACGCGCGCTCGTGGGCGCGGAAGGTCTCCGAGTGGTAGCGGAGCCGCTTGCCCTCGCGCTCGGGCGGGATCGCGTGGTGGAGCATCTCGTGGTGGAGGACGCTCGCGACGTAGAAGCGAGGCACCCAGGCCTGGTCGAGGACCGGGTGGATGCGGATGAGGCGCTCCTGCGGGACGTAGGTGCCGAGCTGAATCGAGCGCTGCCGCGGGCGACGGCGCACGCGGCGCCCCCAGGTCACGCGCACGCCCTCCATGGCGCCGGGCGCGAAGTCCCCCTCGAGCTCCTCGAAGAGCTCGCGCAGGTCGTGCACCACGCCCCTCGTGCGGAGGAGCGCATGGCGTCGGCGCCGGCGGTCGATGCGGTCCCGATGGGCGTCGATGAAGGCGTCGACGCGGGCGCCGGCCTCCCGATCCCGGCGCGCGAGGTAGCGGCCGAGCGCGTTCACGACGGCCTCGTCCGCCGAGAGGAACATGTGGTGGAGGCGCACCTCGATGCGCGGGCCGGAGGCGCGCGCCGAGACCATGGTCCGCCGGTTGTCCGTGACCACCAGACGCACCGGGCGAGCGAGGGCGTCGGCGAGGCGCTCGGTCAGGCGAAGCGCCGCTCGCCGGAGCACCTCCGGGGTGGCCTCGTCCGCGTCGAGGGCGGCGGGACCGCGCGGCGCATCGAGAGGCTCCGGGGCCTCTTCGGGAGCGGACCCGTCGAAGTCCAAGCTCAGCTGCCGGTTCGCCACGGCGGGAGTCTGGCGAGCCCACGATCCGTGTCAACGACGCGGCTCGAGAGGGCGCCCCGCTCGCGAGCTCCTTGCCCTTTCCGCGCTCCGTCGCCGAGCCGCCCCGCCCTGCGCACGCCCCGCCCGAGCTCCGCAGGGGATCACGCTCGGCACGGCCCGCGCGCTCAGGGTCTCTCCCAGCGACGGGCCCGCTCCGCCCAGCGCTGGACCCGTCCCGTGGACGCGGCGAGCGCGGCGGGGACGACCTCGGGGAGCGGCGCACTCGACTTCGTCGACCAGAAGAGGAGCGGTCCCGGCGCCGCCCCGTCGACGAGCCGCAGGAAGCCCGCCGCGGCCTTCGCGCTGTAGGTCGTGTCGAGCTCGGGCCCCCCGGCGTCGCGGAAGCGCCGGATCGCCGCGATGCCGGCGTCCGTGGGGCAGCCGTAGCCGCGCCCGAGCTCGCGGCCCTCGACGGAGAGCCCCGGGGCGAGCTCGGCGCGTCCCAACGCGACGGAGGCGTCGCCCGTGAGCTCGGCGAGGAGCCGCCCCGCACGCACGGCGAGCGCGACGATGCGCCAGGGTGCCGTGACCGGCCAGGGCGTCACGCGGACCGCGCGCACGTGCGGCGCGTCTCCGAGCCCCCGGCGCTCGGCGAGATGCAGGCCCAGGAGGAGCCCGGCCGTGGTGCAGGTCGAGCCGACGCCGACGACGAGCGTCTCGGGCCGTGGCAGCGCTCCCGCGGCGATCTGCTCGGCGAGCTCGAAGCCGGCCGAGGCATAGCCGATGGCGCCCGTCGCCGTCGCCCCACCCGGCGGCATGACGACGGCCCCGCGGCGCTTCTCGCGGATCATGCCGAAGGGCAGCGCGGACCAGTGCGGGAGGTCGAGCAGCGGCGCGCGGCGCTCATCCCCGACGAGGCGCTCGAGGTTCTCGAGGGCCGTGTAGCTCTTCGGCTGCGGGAAGAGCAGCAGCTCGGGCTCGAGGCCCACGCGGGGCGCGTGGAGGAGGGTCGCGGCGCCGTGGTTCGTGCCGTAGGCGCCGGTGGCCACGATGCGCGTCGCTCCCTTCGAAACGGCCTGGGCGAAGAGCACCTCGAGGGTGCGGACCTTGTTGCCTCCGTAGACCGGCGAGCTCCGGTCGTCGCGCTTGATCCAGACGTCCTCGCGCCCGCCGAGGCGGAGCGGCTCCACCGGCGTCGGGAAGTCGCCGAGGGAGAACCAGGGGAGCGCGTCCGCGAGCGCGGGGAACGCGCGGTGGAGCGGGCGCTCTGGGCGCGCCCGGCATGCCTGCACCTCGTCGCCAAAGGTCGCGGCGCCTCCCCCCATCGCGCGCACCCTACCAGCGCCGCCGTCGGCTTGGCGTGCCTCGCCCCCGCGGGTAGGTTCCGCGGCCCGTGCAGGAACGCGACGACGCCGGCCCCGAGCAGACGCCCGCGGAGGCCCGCCACGAGGCCGCCCGCGGTCGCTGGGAGGCGGAGGCGCGCTCCCTCGGCGCGAAGGCCGACCGGCTCAGCTTCGGGCGCCTCGGCGCGTTCCTGGCGGCGGTCGTCCTGGGGGCCTCGGCCAGCGGCGGCGGGCCTGCGATTGGCGCCGCGGCGGCCCTCGCGGCCCTCGCCTTCGTCGCGCTGGTCCTGGTACACGCCCGCGTGCTCGCGCGGAAGGAGGACGCCGAGGCCCGCGAGGCCGTGCACGCTCGCCACCTCCAGCGCGTGCGCGGCGCGTGGCTGGAGCTGCCTCCGACCGGCGCCGGGGCGATGCCCGCGGACCATGCCTATGCGGTGGACATCGATCTCGTGGGCGCGGGCTCCCTCGCGCAGCGCATCGACGTGACGCACACCACCGGCGGCGAAGCCTGCCTCCTCCGCTGGCTCGGTGCGCCGGCGGAAGAGGCGGAGATCGCCGCCCGGCAGGCCGCGGTGGCGGAGCTCGCAGAAGCGCTCGAGCTCCGCGAGGACCTCGAGGCCTTCGCAGCGCGCGGCCGCCGCGCGCTGGCCCGGAGCCGCGGACGCGAGCGGGCCCCGAAGCTCGACCCGGAGCCCTTCCTCACCTTCACGCGCCGGGAGGCGCTCGTGCACGGGTCGCCGCTCGCGCTGCTCGTTCAGGTGCTTCCAATCGCGACGCTCGCGGCCGCGGCGCTCGCGGGCGCGGGGCTCGTCCCGGGCCTCGTCATCGCCGGGCTCGCCACGGTCCAGGTGCTCGTCGCCTGGCGCTTCGGCTTCCGGGCCGTGGAGGCCTTCCAGCTCGTCGCGGCCCGCCGCGGCTACGTCGAGGCCTTCCGCACCATGCTGGAGGCGGTGGAGACGCGGCGCTTCGAGAGCGCGCGCCTCGAGGCGCTGCGCGAGCGCGTGCACGTGGCGGGCGCGCCGCCCTCGGCCTACCTCGCGCGCCTCGACCGCTGGGCCGGGCTCGCCGAGCTCCACACGCAGTTCCTCGTCCACATCTTCGTGAACCTCGGCCTGCTCTGGGACCTGAACGTGCTCCTGCGCCTGGAACGCTGGACCGCCGAGGTCGGCGAAGGGCTCGACGGCGCCTTCGAAGCCCTCGCCGAGCTCGAGGCCCTCGCGAGCCTCGCGACGCTCCTCGACCAGGACCCGGCAGCGCGCTTCCCGGAGATCGCCGACGCGCCGACGCCCCTCGCAGCCAAGGCGCTCGCGCATCCGCTGCTGCCGCCGGCCGGGCGCGTCGCCAACGACGTGGGCCTCCCGGGGCTCCCCGGGGCGCTCATCGTCACCGGCTCGAACATGGCGGGGAAGTCGACGCTGCTCCGGGCCGTGGGGCTGAACCTCGCGCTGGCCTTCGCCGGCGGGCCGGTCGTCGCCGGCGCCTTCCGCACCTCCCGGGTCCGCCTCCGCGCGAGCATGCGGGTCGACGACTCGCTCCAGCGCGGCGCGAGCTATTTCCGCGCCGAGCTGACGAAGCTCCGCTCCGTGGTCGCCGAGGCCGGGGACACGCCGCCGCTCTTCTTCCTCCTCGACGAGCTCCTCCGGGGCACCAACGCCCGGGCCCGGCACATCGGCGCGCGCGCCGTGCTCACGCACCTGCTGGACCACGGCGCGCTCGGGCTCGCGGCCACGCACGACGTGGCCCTCGCCCGCCTCGCGGACGAGCGCCCGGGGGTGGCGAACGTGCACTTCACGGACGTGCTCCACGAAGGCGAGATGGTCTTCGACTACCGGCTCCGCGAGGGCGTCGTGAAGACGAGCAACGCGCTCCGGCTCCTCGCGCTGGCGGGCATCGCCGTCCCCGAGGACGACGCGCTCCCGACCGAGGCGCCGGCGTAGCCAACGCCGCGCTCGCGCGTCCGAGAAGGCAATGCGCCGCTTCGTCCTACTCGCCCTCGCCTTCGCGGCCGCCTGTGCCGCCCCGCAGACCGCCGCCTCGCAGCCCCGGCCCATGCCGACGCTCGTCGCCCTCGACGACGCGCTGCAGACGCTCTCGGCCCGCGTGGCTCCCAGCATCGTGCGCGTGCAGACCCTCGGCTACGCGCCGCTGACGGGCTCCCAGGCGACGCCGACGTCGCTCCTGGCGCGCCGCCGCTCCGTCGGTTCGGGGGTGGTCGTGGCCCCCGGCGGGCTCATCGTGACGAACCACCACGTGGTGGAGGGCGCGAGCCGCGTCTGGGTCGAGGTGCAGCCGAGCGCGGGCTCCTCGGGCGAGCGCCGGTCGATCCTCGGCGCGCCGACCCGGCGCCTCGAGGCACGCCTCCTCGGCAGCGACGCGGAGACGGACCTGGCCCTGCTTCAGGTCGACGCGGGCGACACGGACCTCCCCGCGCTGCCCCTCGGTGACTCGGAGGGCCTCGCGCCCGGACAGCTCGTGGTCGCCTTCGGGAGCCCCCTCGGCCTCGAGGGGAGCGTGACCATGGGCGTGGTCAGCGCCGTCGCGCGCCAGCTCCGGCCGGACCATCCGATGGTCTTCATCCAGACCGACGCGGCCATCAACCCGGGCTCGAGCGGTGGCCCGCTCATCGATCTCCAGGGGCGGATCATCGGCATCAACACGCTCATCTTCAGCCGCTCGGGGGGAAGCGAAGGCGTCGGCTTCGCCGTGCCCGCGCACATCGTGTCGACGGTCGTGGAGCAGCTGCGGAGCCAGGGGCGCGTGCGCCGCGGGCTCGTCGGCCTCGTCGCGCAGACCATCACCGCACCGCTCGCGGACGCGCTCGCGCTTCCGCAGCGCTGGGGCGTGCTGGTCGGGGACGTGCTGCCCGGGAGCCCCGCCGCCGCCGCGGGGCTCGCCCCGGGGGACGTGGTGCGCGCCCTCGACGGCAAGACCATGGAGAACGCACGGCAGCTCGACGTGAACCTCTACGCGCGCCGGGTGGGCGACCGGGTGCGCCTCGAGGTGCTGCGCGGCGACGAGCGCCTCGAGGTCGAGGTGGCCGTGGTCGAGCGGCCGAACGCCCCTTTCCGCCCCGGCACGCTCCCGGACCCGCGGGACGCGAAGATTCCGCGCATCGGCGTGCTCGCCGTGGACCTCGGTCCCGAGCTCGCGGCGCGCATCCCCCGGCTGAGGAGCGATCAGGGGGCCGTCGTTCTCGCGGGGGCCGGCGGCTTCCAGCCCGGGGACGTGATCCATCGGGTTGGGCGGACGCCCGTCGCGGACGTCGCGGCGCTCCGGGGGGCGCTGGCGGCGCTCCCCGCCGGCACGCCGATCGTGCTCCAGGTCGAGCGCGCCGGGACCCTGCGCTTCGTTTCTCTCGACGATCCCTGAAACCGTCTCGCTTTCTCGAACGTACGGCTCCCCATCATGGAGCGCGTACGCCGTTTGCACGAGCTGTGGAGCTGGCTCCCGGCCTTCCGGGTGGTCGCCGAGACCCAGCACCTTCCCAGCGCCTCGCAGGCGCTCCACGTCACGCCGAGCGCGCTCTCGCGGAGCATCCGGCTGCTCGAGGACGCGGCGGGGACGCCGCTCTTCGACCGCACCGGGCGCCGCATCGTGCTCAACGCCGCCGGCGAAGCCTTCCTCCGGGCGGTGCGCGATGCCATGCGGACCGTGCACGAGGGGCTCCAGGCCGTGGAGGCCTCCCAGTTCCTCGGCCCGGTGCACGTCGCGGCGGCCGGCGCGCTCGCCACGCCGCTCGTGCTCCCCGCGCTCGGTCGGGTGACGAGCGATCACCCGCGCCTCGTCCCGCACCTCCACGACGTGGTCGAACGCGAGATGGCCGGGCTCCTCCGGCGCGGAGTGATCGACGTCGCGCTCGCGCCGACTCTCCCCGAGGACGACGCGCTCACGGTCTCGCCGCTCCTCGAGCTCAGCTACGACGTCTTCGCGGCGCCCGAGCATCCGCTCACCACGAAGACCGGCGAGGCCCGCATCGAGGGCCTCGCGGAGGCGCCCTTCGCGGCGCTCTTCGGCTCCGAGGGCGAGCACGACCGCTGGCCCATCCACCGGCGGCGGCGCATCGCCATGCGCGTCGCCCGGGAGGCCGAGCTCGTGAACGCGACCGCCAGCGGCGGCTTCGTGGCGGTGCTCCCGGTGGCCGTGGGGCGCCGGGCCGGCCTCGTCGGCCTCGGGGCCGGACTGCCGAGCGAGCGCCTCTTCGTCGCGCACCGGCCGTCCATCACGCTCCCCGGCCGCACCGAGGCCGTGGTCGACGCGCTCCGCGAGCGCGCCCGGGAGCTGGCCGCGGACGACGACGCCGTGCGCCTCGCCGCGGCCTGAGCCCCGCGCTCAAGCGCGCTCGGCCCAGAGGCGCTTCGTCGACGGCTCCGTCCCGAAGGGCGGGCGCACGGCGCCGTCGCTCTTCACGTCATGCAGGCGCGCGCGGCGGGCGCCCGCCGCGCGAGCGCCCTCGTGCACGTGGCGGCGGAACGCCGCCTGGGACATGCGCCGGTCGTTGCTGCTGAGGAGCGCGACGCCGCCCGGGCGGGTGAGGGCGAAGCAGCGCGCCGCCAGCTCCACCCAGCCCGCGCCGCTCGTCCAGCGCCTCCCCTTGGTGGTGGCGAAGGTGGGCGGGTCGCAGACGACGACGTCCCAGGTCTTCCCCTGGCGGGCCGCGCGCTCGAGGTAGCGGAAGGCGTCGCCGCGCACGACGGGCTGGGCCGCGAAGCCTCCGCGCGCGACGTTCGCGCGAAGGCGCTCGAGCGCCGGCGCGGACACGTCGACGCTCGTGACCTCCTGCGCCCCGCCGGCCAGCGCGGCGACGGTGAAGGGCCCCGTGTAGGCGAAGAGGTTGAGGACGCGCGCGCCCGCCGCCGACGCCCGGAGCCGAGCCCGCGCCGCGCGCTGGTCGAGGAAGAGCCCGGTGGAGAGCCCGTCGCCGAGGCGGACCCCGAAGGCCATGCCGTGCTCGCGGACCACGAGCTCTTGCGGGGCCGGCTCGCCCGCGATGGGCGCAGCCGGGGCCAGCTCCGCGATGTCCGCATCGCTCGCCTTCTTCGGGCGCGCCTTGAGGTACACGCCGGCGAAGCCGCGGGCGACGAGCGCGTCGCCGAGGGCGCTCGGCGCGCCGCCGTAGTCGTGGATCACGGCCCAGCGGTCGTAGACGTCGACGCGCGTGCCCGGCACGCCGTCGCCGAGATCGACGAGGCGGAAGCAGGTGGTGGCCTCGGGCTCGAAGGCGGCGTGGGCCAGGCCGAAGCGCCGCGGGAAGGCGGCGTCGAGGGCCTCCTCCCAGGGCAGCGGCGGCTTCCCCTCGAGCCAGCGGATGAAGCTCGGGGGCAGCGGCGCCCCGAGCTCGATGGGGCGGCCCGTCGCCGGGTGCGCGAGGCGGAGCCCGGCGGCGTGGAGAAAGAGGCGTGCGGCCGGCTCACCGCCGTACGCGCCGTCGCCGGCGATGGGCGCCCCGGCGTGGGCGAGCTGGGCGCGGATCTGATGGGTCCGCCCGGTCTCGATGCGCACGTCGAGGAGCGCGCGCGCGCCGCACCGCGCCCGGACGGCGACGTGCGTGAGGGCCTCCCGCGCGTCCTTCGCGCGCTCGCGCGGGCCGAGCACCCGCGTGCCGCCGCCCCGGCGCGACGCCAGCCGGTCCCGGAGCGTCCGCGCTCCCCCGCGCCAGCCCGTGACCGCGGCCACGTAGGTCTTGGTCACCTCGCGGCCCTCGAAGGCGCGCGCGAGACCCGCGTTCATCGCCTTCCGGCGCGCGTACACGAGCACGCCGGAGGTCTCCTGGTCGAGACGCTGGTGAATGCCCAGGTAGCCGTCCTCGCCCCGCGCCTCGAGGTGACGGCGGAGCCGGGCGGGCACGTCGTCCCGGCGCTCGCCAGCGGCCTGGCTCGGTACGCCGGCGGGTTTGTCGACGGCGATCAGGTCGCCATCGTCATGCACGATGCGCGCGCGATCCCAGGCCGGAAACGCCGCGCGTCGCTGCCCCCGGAGCGCGTCCTCGGCATCGCCGGCCAGGGCTCAGACCTGCGAGCGAAGCGACTCGGGGAGCAGCATCGAGGGCGACCCCGTCGAGACGATCCAGAGCTGGTGCGCGGCGCGCGTCGTCGCGATGTGGAGGAGGTGCCGCGCCTCGTCCTCGATGGGATAGGTCGAGCTGTTGGTGTCGACGCAGACAACGTAGTCGAACTCGAGGCCCTTCACCTGGCGGACGTCGGTCACGTCGACGCCCGGCCGGAAGGGGAAGTCCTGGTCCGCGATACGCCGGAGGTTCGGCACCTCACCGCGCTTCAGCCCCTTGAAGTAGAGGTCCGCCTGCTCCGGGTAGCGGGAGATCACCGCCACGGACGCCAGGGGCTCGCTCCGGGCGAGGTTCCTCAGCGCCTCCGAGAGGAAAGCGACGGCCTCCCCGCTCCCGGTGAAGCGGAAGAGCTCGACGGGGGCGCCGTGGCGCACCGCCCGGCCCCCGTCCTCCTTCTTGAGCGGCCCGAGCACCGCGTTCGCGAGCTCCATGATCTCGACCGTGGAGCGGTAGCTCAGGCGGAGGGGCTCGATCTGCACGTGGTCGAGGCCGAGGTCGCCGAGCACGCTCTTCCAGTCGCTGAAACCGTTCTCCATGTAGAGCTTCTGCGCGGTGTCGCCGGCGAGCGTGACGCTCCGCTGCTTGGTCGTCGTGTCGAGCACGACGGCCAGCTCGAGGGGGCTCAGGTCCTGCGTCTCGTCGACGAAGACGTGCTCGTAGGCGAGCCGGTCCTTCCGCGAGCGGCCCGGGAGCGGGCCCTTGAGGCGCTGGTGGAGCCGGAGGAGGACGGCGTCGTCCTCGCGGTCGAGGGCGGGGATCTCGTGCTCGTCGGCCCCGTCGACTCCCTCGGTGGTCGGCGCGCGCCGGGACTCGCCGTCCGCGATGCGCTCGAGCTCCTCCTCGCGCCAGTTCTGGGCCGCCGGGATGCGCCGGGCGCACCAGGCGTGCACCCACTCGAGCTCGCGCTGCGTGAAGGCGTCGGGCGCGTGCGCCGCGAAGGCCGCCTCGAGGCGCGGGAGGCTCGTGAGGAGCTCGCCCCAGGCGTCGACGATGTCCTCGGCCCGGACGCCGGAGCGCTCGCAGGCGCGCTCGATGGCGAGCCGCGTGCGGTTCGGGAGCTTCTTGCCCTCGCCGGAACGAAGCCAACCGAGGAGCTCCGCCGTGCGACGGCCCGGGGCCTCGCCGGCCGAAGCGCGCCACACCCGGAGCGCACGGCCGCCGCCCTCGAGGGTCTTGCCCGTGCTCGTGACGGCCTCCTCGACCTCGGCGGCGACGTCGTCCGCGTAGGCATCGATGAGCTTCAGCATCACCGGGTGCTTCTTCAGCCTGGTGACCACCGAGGGCGTGTCCTCGGCGTAGGCCTTCGGGAGGTGCGGCACGGCCCGGATGCGGAGCTTGCTCGCCCAGCGCTCGTAGGTCGTGACTGGCACGTCCTCGACGCCGAGGGCCGGGAGCACGCGCGAGATGTAGCGGACGAGCGCGTCGTTGAAGACCAGGACCATCACGCGGTCGCCGCGGAAGCGCCGCTTGTCCTGGAACGCGAGGTAGGCCAGCCGGTGCAGGCCGATGGTCGTCTTGCCGCTGCCGGCGCCGCCCTGGATGACCACCAGCCCGCTCGTCGGGCGGCTGATCAGCTCGAACTGGCGGGCGTCGATGAGCGCCGTGACCTCGCCGAGGGATTTGTCCTCGCCGTTGTCGCCCTCGCCGGTGCCGAGCGTGCCGGGCTTGCTGTGCTTCTCGGGGCGCATGGCCGCGCCCTGGCCGCCGCTCAGGGTCGTCGCGCTCGCGCCCGCACGGAGCCAGCTCCCGTCGCTCTTCCGGACGAAGGTGCCCTGCGGCGAGGCGATGCGCTTGAGCACGGCCTGCCCGATGGAGAGCGAGCGCCGGACGAGCACGTCGCCCTCGACGTCCCGGTCGCCGAACTGCTCTTCGTAGTCGTCGCCCTCTTCGTAGCGGTAGTAGATCCGGCTCACCGGCGCGTCGCGCCAGTCGACGATGCGGACCCCGGTCTTCGAGTCGAGGAAGGTCGCGCGGCCGATGAGGACCTCGCGCTTGCGCTCGTTCTCCTCGAGCACGAGCCGGCCGAAATAGGGCGAGCTGGCGTCGACCATGCTGTCGACGACCTTGGCGCGGCGCGCGGCCACCTGCTGCATCCGCTCCATCTCCTCGACGAGCGGCGGGATGTCCTCGAGGCGGGCGGTGCGGATCTGGTCGCGGAGGGCGAGGAGCTCGGCGTCGTAATCGATGCCCGGACCGCGCCGGTCCGTCCGGCGGGCGCTCAGGGTGCGGTTCACGCGGGCGAGGACCTTCTCCTCTTCGGCGACGACGCGCTCGCGCTCGGCGTCCCCGGAGCCCGCCTCCGGCGTCTCGTCGGCGTTCGCCGCGCCGCGTGCTCCCCCTCGGCTCAAGCCGTCCGCTACCATGCTTCCTCCAGCCCGCGAGGAGGGGCCATCGCGCCATCCCCTCGCAGGTGCTGCAATCGGGTGGGGCTAGCACCGGCCCTCCGGGCGGTCCACCCCGGCCCGCGCAAGCATCTCGTGACAGGAGTCACGGGTGTCGTCGGGCGTCCCCAGACGGAGATGCAACGCGTTCTTGTTCTCGCGGCGCCGCTCCGCGATGCTCCGGCGCCATGACCGTGAGCCCCACCGCCCCCGCGCGTCGCGTGAAGCCGCTACGCGAGCGCAAGCTCGACTACCTCTTCATCGGCTTCTTCCTGCTGAACATCCTCTTCATTACGCCGATCGTGGACATCGAGCAGCTCGTCATCGACGACCCGAACGACTTCGAGTACCCGATCTGGCCGCCGGCGCCGCTGGTCGACCTCGTCCATTGGTGGGGACGCAACTTCGACCCCCCGCTGATGGCGCGCGAAGCCTGGTGGCGGGCGACGATCTGGATCGACCAGCTCTTCTTCTTCCCGTTCTACGCGGCCGCCATCTACGCCTTCATCAAGGGCAAGGACTGGATCCGCAACTGGTGCTTCATCTGGGCGAGCACGATGATGACGGTCGTCTTCGTCATCTGCTGGGAGGAGCTCTTCGGCGCCCACGCCACGGACTCGACGGGCCTCGTGCTCTTCGCGAACTTCCCCTGGTTCACGGTCCCCATCGTCATGCACTGGCGCATGTGGAACACCGTGCACCCCTTCACCGAGCCGGTGGACTGAGCCTTCAGGGCGCGAAGCCGCGCAGAAGCGCCCGCAGCGCCGCGTCGTGCCCGGCCTCGCCGTCCCCGCCCTCGATCCCCGCGAGGGTGAGGGCGACGGTGCCGTGCACCTGCGCGAAGACGGCCCGGGCGATGGACTCGGGATCGCCGTCGAGGGCGCCGCGGGAGACCGCGTCCGAGACCTTGGCGCGGAGCGCTTCCAGGCTCCCGGTGGCCCGCTCCCGGGACACGGAGCTCGGCTCGAAGCCCGTCGAGCGCTCGAACATGACCTGATAGTGGGCCTGGTGATCGCGGGCCATGCGCCGGTGCGCCCGGGCGTGGGCGACGATGGCCTCGAGGGGATCCGCCTGTTCGGGGAGCGAGGCCTGGGCCTCGCTCAGGAGCTCGAAGCCCTCGGCGTGGAGGGCGTCGAGCAGCCCGTCCTTGCCTCCGAAGCGGCTGTAGATGCCCATGGTGGTCACGCCGGCCTCCCGGGCGACGCGACGCAGAGAGAGCGCCCGCACCCCCTCGCGACGAAGGATGCGGCTTGCCGCCTCGCGGAGCGCGTCGCGGGTCGCGTCTTCCGCCTTGTGCCGAACGTCCACTGCTCTTCCCCGTCGCCTAGGCCCCGCCCGGCGCTCGCCACCATGCACCCATATCGCCGTTATGGGACATGACGGTCAGCGTCTGTAATGTGGGCCGCGTGGCACGGCGGCACGGACGAGGTCTCCCGGCGAGATATTCGAAGGTCGACCCCCAGCATTCGCGAGGCGCGGCCGTTCTCTCGCGTGGCCGTCGACGCGCCGAATGCAACGCCGGCCCTCAGCGTCCGACGGTGAGGAAGGCGGGACGGCCGGAGCACGCATGAAGGCAGCGAGTCGAAGCATCACGGGGCGGCGGGACAACAACGAGGACGCCAGCTGCGCGCGACCAGACCTCGGTCTCTACGTCGTCGCCGACGGCATGGGCGGCCACGAGGGCGGCGAGATCGCCAGCCGGGTGGTCGTCGACACGCTCGTCGGCTTCTTCGAACGCGCCGGGAAGGCACCGGCCCCCGAGCTCGCCGCGGAGCGCATGGAGCTCGCCATCCGCATGGCGCGGGCCGAGGTGAGGCGCCTGGCCGTCGGCGCTCTCTCGGACATGGGCACCACCCTCGTGGCGATGCTCCAGCTCGCGCCCGACCGCGCGCTGATCGCGCACCTCGGCGACTCCCGCGCCTATCGCATGCGCGGCACGACCGTCGACGCGCTGACCCGGGACCACTCCTTCGTGGCGGAGCTCGACGCCGTCGGCGCGTCGAGGCTGGTCGCCCAGCTCCCGGTCGCCTTCACGGCGCTCGTGACCCGCTGCATCTCCGCCCGCATGGACGCGCCGCCCGAGCTCCAGCTCGTCGACATCGCGCCCGGCGACGCCTTCGTGCTCTGCAGCGACGGGCTGAGCGACGTGCTCGACGACGCGGACCTCGCGGCGACGCTCCACTCCGCGACGGATCCCAGGGCGGCCGCGAACCGCCTGGTCGACGCCGCCTTCGCCGCCGGGAGCGCCGACAACATCACGGCGCTCGTGCTCCAGGCCTGAGCGGCCTCAGAGCGCCTTGAGCAGGACCTTGCTCGCCCGCTTCCGGTCGTAGGCGCCGCGCCCCGCCGGGAGGTCCTTCGGCGCGCCGGCCACGAAGCCGCGCTCCATGAACCAATGCGTGCCCTGGGTCGTCAGCACGAAGAGCGTGCGGAGGCCGCGGGACCGCGCGCGCCGCTCGATGGCCGCGAGCATCACCTCGCCGCGCCCGCTCCGGCGATGGGCGTCGTGCACGGCCAGGCACGCGAGCTCCCCCATGGCCTCGTCCGGGTACTCGTAGAGCGCCGCGCAGGCGACCACGAGCCCGTCGCGCTCGCTCAGCTCGAAGCGGTCGATGTCCGTCTCGAGGAGCTCCCGCGGGCGGTGCACGAGCAGGCCCTGCTCGGCCATGGGCTCGAGGAGCTGCAGCAGGCTCGGCACGTCCCGGGGGCGCGCGGGGCGCACGTCCTCGGTGCGCTCGGCCACGACCATCGTGCCGATGCCGTCCCGCGTGTAGAGCTCGCGGAGAAGCGCCCCGGGATGCTTGCGCCGGACGAGATGCGCCCGCGGGACGCCGCCGCGCACGGCCTCGAGCGCCGCCGCGAGGTGCTGTCGCACGTCAACGGCGAAGCGCCGCTTCGACGCGAGGAGCGCCTCCACGCCCCCGATGTCGAGCTCCGAGGGCGTGCGCCCCTTCGCGTCGACCACGCCCTTCCCCTCGACGAGGCAGATCAGCTTCTCGGCGCCGAGCGCGATGGCCGTGTCCGCCGCGAGCTCGGGCGTCGAGAGGTTGAAGGCCTCGCCGGTGATCGAATAGCCGAGGGGCGTGAGCGTCACGATCTGGCCGGCGTCGAGGCGGGCCTCGATGGCCTCCGCGTCGATGCGCCGGACGCGCCCCGTGTAGCCGTAGTCCACGCCGTCCACGACGCCGTAGGGCCGGGCCGTGACGAAGTTCCCGGCCGCGACGCGCACCCGGGCGCCGGCCATGGGCGTCCCCGGGAGCCCCGTCGTGAGGTGCCGCTCGAGCTCGACGCGGTTTGCCCCGGCGGCCTCCTTGGCCACCTCGAGGGCCCGGCGATCGGTCACGCGGATGCCCTCGACGATGCGCGTCTCGACGTCGCGCGCCTGGAGGCGTCGATCGATCTGCGGCCGCGAGCCGGCCACGAGCACGAGGCGCACGCCGAGCGCGTGAAGCAGCCCGACGTCGTGCACGAGCTCCCGGAAGCCTTGGGAGAGGAGCGCCTCGCCACCGAAGACGATCACCATGGTCCGCCCGCCGTGCGCGCGGATGTAGGGCGCCGACTGGCGGAAGAAGCCGACGAAGGCGTCGTCGTCCCGGGCGCCCGGCGGTTCGCTCGCGTCGCCCATCACGCCGCCTCCACGCAGCTCCGGTGGATGAGGCGCGCATAGAGCGCCTCCGCCTCCTCGAGCTGGGACCGCGTCGTGTGCTCCCCCGGCTGGTGCGCCACGTCGATGCTGCCGGGGCCGCAGACCACGGTCTCCATGCCGAGGGCCTGGAGGAAGGGTGCCTCCGTGCAGAACATGACCGCGAGCGCGTCGCGGCCCGTCATGGACTCGAGGTCCCGGACGAGCGTGGCGTCAGGCTGCTCGGCGAAGGGCGGCACCGGCTCCGCGAGGCTCTCCTGCACCACCTCGAGGGCGTCCCCGGCGAAGCGCTCGGCGAGGGCGCCGCGGATGCGGTCGCGGACCCGGGCGACGTCCATCCCCGGCAGGGGCCTTAGGTCGTAGGTGAGCTGGCACTTTCCGCAGATGCGGTTCGGGCTGTCGCCGCCCTCGACCTTGCCGAGGTTCAGCGTGGGCCCGGGAACGACGAAGTCTCCGCTCCGGTGCTCGGCCTGGAGCTCGGCGCGGAGCGCGAGGAGCACCCCGAGCGCCTCGTGCATGCCCTCGAGGGCGCTCGCGCCGAGGCTCGGATCGCTCGAATGACCGGAGCGTCCGAGGAGCGTGAGACGCTCCATGAGGATGCCCTTGTGGGCGCGCACCGGGGCCAGCCCCGTCGGCTCGCCGATCACCGCCCGGGCCGCCTGGGGGCGGCGCTCGGCGAGGAGCTGACGGGCGCCGTTCATCGTGCTCTCTTCGTCGGCCGTGGCCACGAGCACGAGGGGCCGGCGAAGCTCCTCGGGCCGAAAGCGCTCGGCCGCGCGGAGCGCCGCGGCGAAGAAGCCCTTCATGTCCGCCGAGCCCAGGCCGTAGAGGCGCCCCCCGTCCTTTTCGACGAGATCGAAGGGGTCCGTGTCCCATCCCGCGCGGTCGAAGGGCACCGTGTCCGAGTGCCCCGAGAGCACGAGGCCGCCCTCCCCGGTCCCCAGCGTCGCGACCAGGTTGGCCTTCGAGGGATCGGTCTTCAGCGGCACGAGCTCGCAGCGGAACCCCAGGTGCTCGGCCCACTCGGCGATGCGCTCGACGACCCGTCGGTTGGGCTGGTCGTGCGCGGGATCCGGAGAGCTGACCGAGGGCTCGGCCACGAGCGTGCGGACGAGGGAGACGGCGTCCGGGAGGGTCATGGATGCGGGATAGCAGAGCGCGAAGGCTACGAGAACGCTAGGCTCGGAGGCGCAACGCGATGACGGATGGCGTAGGCATGAGCCACATCCACACGAAGAGGTCCAGCGGATGAGGGTCCAGGCGATGAGTGGGCGAGCGTGGCTCGTCCTGAGCGTTCTCGTGCTGGCGGCCTGCGGCCGAACGACCCTCGAGCTCGGGGATTCTCCGGGCCTCCGTGACGCCGGCGTCGACCTGACGACGGACGGACCGGGCCTCGACCTTCCCCCGCCCATCGACCTCGGCCGCGACATGCCCGGGGACATGGGCGGGCCCGATATCGGCTTCGACATCGGCCTCGACATGCCCGTCGACATGGGGCGCCCGGACCTCGGTGGGCCCTGCGGCGGGGACGATTGCAGCGGCCTCGACGGCGCCTGCGTGGTCGGTCGCTGCGACCCCGACGCCGACGTCTGTGTGGCCATCCCCCGGGCGGAGGGCACGGAGTGCGACGACGGCCAGGCCTGCACGGTCGACGATTTCTGCCGCCGGGGCGTCTGCACGGGCCGTGGCCCGGACTGCTCGGCCTTCGACTCGGCGTGCACCGTCGGGGTCTGCGACGACGCCACCGGCGCCTGCGCCCCCAGCCCAGTCCCGAACGGCACGCTCTGCGAGGACGGCGACCTCTGCACGCTCGCGGACACCTGCCGCCGGGGCACGTGCCGGCCGGGCGTGCCGCGCGACTGCACGGACGTCGGCGACGCCTGCAATGCCGGCATCTGCAATCCGATGACCGGCGCCTGCGGGACGATTCCCCTCGTGGACGGCACGCCCTGCGACGACGGCCTCGTGTGCACCGACGGAGACAGCTGCCGCATGGGCGTCTGCACGGCGGGGGCCGACGTGCTCTGCGATGCCTTCGACGACGTCTGCCTCGTCGGGACCTGCGTGGAGGACGCCGGCGGCTGCGTCGCGCTCCCGGCGCCCGAGGGCTCGCCCTGCGACGACGACGACGCCTGCACGACGGCGGACGCCTGTCGCATGGGCGCCTGCATCGGCGGTCCGCCGCCGATCATCGCCGGCGACACCTGCGCCGACGCCATCGGCCTCCTGGGCACGGACGGCCTGCAGAGCCTCGACGGCAGCACCGAGTGCGCGTCGGCGACCACGCGCGGCACCTGCGGCGGCGGCGGTCCGGAGCTCTTCTACGAGCTCGAGCTGACGGCGCCGCGGCGCGTTCGCTTCGAGACCCTCCCGCCCATGAGCGCGCGCTTCGACACCACGCTCTACGTGCGCGAGGAGTGCGCCGCCCCGCCCACGCAGCTCTTCTGCGACGACGACGGCGGCGCGGGCACGCTGAGCCGCATCGACGAGGTCTTCCAGGCCGGCACGTACTCGTTGACGGTGGACGGCTGGGCCGCGGCCTTCCGCGGCGACTTCGAGCTCGAGGTCGACATCGAGGAGCCGGATACCTGCGCGACGGCGGTGTCCCTCGACCTGCCCGGCGTGGGCGAGACGACGACGATCTCGGGCACCACCGCCGGCGCCACGAACGCCCTCGAGAGCACCTGCGGCAGCCTCGCCCGCTCACCGGACCACGTCTACGAGATCGAGGTCACGACGCGGACGACGCTCCGCTTCGAGACCGTGGCGCCCTTCGCCTACGACACGACGCTGCACGTGCGCGGCGCTCCCTGTGCGACGAGCGCGACGCTCTTCTGCGACGACGACGACGGCGTTGGCCGGCTCTCGCTGATCGAGGGGAGCTTCGACCCCGGCACCTATTACGTGGTCGTCGACGGCTTCGCGACGGCGAGCAGCGGCGCCTACCAGCTCGAGGTCGAGAACCTCGGTCTTCGCGGTCAGGCCGTGCTCGTCGGCCACGACTACTTCGCCTCCAGCGTGAGCCAGGACCGGGTGGTCGGGAACGCCGTGCTGCTGACGGACGTGACGGGGACCATCGACATCCTCGAGTACACGGAGTTCGCCGACACCACCCCGGGCGGCGAAGCGGAGAACACGCGCGGCGCCATCGACCGGACCGTGACGGCGGCGGGGCAGTCCACCCGCTACACGGCGCTCACCAACTTCCGGAACCTCGCGACCTCGCTCACCGGTCGGGACGTGCTCCTGGTCCACGAGCAGGAGCAGGGCGCCTTCCCCGCGGTGACCGTGCGAGACGCCTGGCGCACCACGCTCTTCGACTTCCTCGACCGCGGCGGCATCGTCGTGGTCATCGCGTCCTCCCGGGACGAGTGGCAGATCGTGAACCTGCCGGGGCTCTTCACCGTGACCTCGGACGCGCCCGTTCCGGCAACGCCGCCGAACCTGGTCATCGCCGCGCCGGGCGACCCGCTCCTCGCGGGCGTGGCGGCCTACGTCCCGGGCAACGCGACCACGTCGCTCCCCGGAGCGACGGGCGGGACGACGGTCATCGAGACGTCGACGGGGGACACCGTGGTCCTCCGCGTCGAACGCTGACACGGCCGAGAGCCGCCCTCGCG